>JAQXNP010000133.1 GCA_029098065.1 Clostridiales bacterium
ATGCAGCTGAATGAAGACCAAAAGATGATCCAGGAGCTGGCTCGGAACTTTGCGGAGAGCGAGCTTGCGCCGATCGCGGCGGAGATTGACAAAGAGGAGCGGATCCCGAAGGAGATCATCGAGAAGATGGCGGAGATCGGCTTCACGGCGCTGAACGTGCCGGAGGAGTACGGCGGAGCGGCGCTGGATACGGTGTGCAAGGTGCTGGTGGTCAGCGAGCTGGCCAAGCAGTGCGCGAGCACGGCGGAAGTGATCTCGGTGCACACTCTGGTGAACGACATTTTCCTGAAGCACGGCAACGAGGAGCAGAAGAAGAAGTATCTGACCTGGGCCGTGGAAGGGAAGATCGGCGCGTTTGCTCTGACCGAGCCGGGCGCGGGCTCTGACGCCAGCGCGGCGAAGACCAAGGCCGTCGCGGACGGGGATGACTACGTCATCAACGGCAGCAAGTGCTTCATCTCCAACATGGGCCCCACGGAGGGCGACTATGTTGTGGTGATCGCCCTGACCGACCCTGAGAAGGGCGTGAAGGGCATGTCCGCCATCGTGGTGGACCGGGGGACTCCCGGCTTCACGGTGGGCAAGCGGGAAGAGAAGATGGGCATCCGGGGCGCCGACATCTCCGAGCTGATTTTCGAGGACTGCCGGGTTCCGAAGACGAACCTGATCGGCAAGGAAGGCGAGGGCTTCAAGATCGCGATGCAGGCGCTGGACGGCGGCCGGATCGGGATGGCGGCCCAGGGCCTGGGCATCGCGGATGCGGCGATCGCGGCGTCTGTAAAGTACATGAACGAGCGTGTGCAGTTCGGCAAACCCATCGGAAAGCTGCAGGGCCTGCAGTGGTACCTGGCGGACATGGGCACCCGGACGGAGGCCGCCCGTGCTCTGGTGATGGAGGCCGCTCAGGCGGCGGACGCCGGGGAGAACATCACGAAGCTGGCTGCCATGTGCAAGTACTTCGCGTCTGAGAACGCCGTTTGGGTGACCAACAAGGCGCTGCAGATCCACGGCGGCTACGGCTACATGCGGGACTATCCTCTGGAGCGGATGTACCGCGACGCCCGCATCGTGCCCATCTACGAGGGCACCTCCGAGATTCAGAAAGTCGTTATTTCCAGAGAGATGATGAAGTAAACACTTCCCGCAATTCCGACGATATCCGTATAAAAAGTGAAAGGATGTGTTCGTTATGGCAAAGGTCGATCTCAATCAGCTCATCGGCGCGAAAATGGAGCCCCGCTATGTGGAGTACAACTGGCGTGACGTGGCCCTCTACAACCTGGCGGTAGGCGCTCACAAGGAGGATCTGTCCTACTACTACGAGAAGTATCTGAAGGCCATCCCCACCTTCGCCGCTGTTCCCTACTGGGCGACTGTCAATGTCCGTCCCTATCAGTGGATGCCCCTGCCTGCCTCCATGCTGGCTGACCAGCTCATCAAGCCCACCATCGCATTCCTGAACATGGATCATGAGATCATTCTCCACCGTCCCATCGATGCCATCAAGGGCACCTTCCAGTGGCAGGATGAGATCGTGGACGTGTACGACCGCGGTGAGGGCAAAGGCGCTGTCGTCAAGACCAAGATCGAGGTCCGCGACGAGGCCGGCAACGATGTGGCCACCAACTACTCCACTACCTTCTTCCATGAGGCCGGCGGCTTCGGCGGCAAGCCCATGCCCAAGAGCACGGTGGCCATTCCCGACCGGGATCCCGACTATACCGTGGATGACTATGTCACGCCCACTCAGAACCTGCTCTACCGGCTCACCGGCGACACCAACCTCATCCACGTGGATCCGGAGTATGCCAAAAACATGAAGTTCGATCAGCCCATCGTCCAGGGCCTGTGCTCCTTCGGCTTCGCCTGCCGGATGATGATCGACAAGCTGATTCCCGGCGAGCCTGAGCGCGTGACCCGCATGGCCGCTCAGATGAGCAGCCCCCTGCTGCCCGGAACTCCCGTCCAGACCCAGATCTGGAAGATCAGCGATGGTCAGGCTTATTTCCGCTTTGTGGACAAAAACACCGGCAAGGCGGTCCTCAACCGCGGCGTGCTCGAGTGGAAATAAATTTTTTCTGACACTCCCTGTGCTGGAACTGTTTTGGCACCAAATGATGTTGGAATCAAAATATTTTTCCAACAAAACTACTTTGAGTGAAAAGAAAAGTGTGCTAAATCCGAACCGGCATTAGAAAAGATTTATGGGCACAAACACCAAAAAGGCATTGACTTGTGGGAAAAAGTGCTATATACTTGCTAATTGGAAGGACGGTTAGAATAAAATCTGACCGTAACAGCAAGGAACCAATAATAATTTATGGGAGGTAACATCTATGAACAACCTGCTCCTGGAAGTGGAAGGCGGCATCGCCCTGCTGACCATCAATCGTCCCAAGTCCCTGAACGCTCTGAACAGTGAGACCCTGGCTGAGATCAACTCTTGCCTGGCCGACCTGGAGAAGAACGAGGATGTGAAGGTCGTTATCGTGACCGGCTCCGGCGAGAAGTCCTTCGTGGCTGGCGCCGACATCTCCGAGATGGTCAACGCCACCGCCGCCGAGGGCCGCACCATGGGCCTGCTGGCTCGCGAGGCTTTCTCCCGTCTGGAGAACATGCCCCAGGTCACCATCGCTGCCGTGAACGGCTTCGCTCTGGGCGGCGGCTGCGAGATCTCCATGGCCTGCGACATCCGCGTGGCTTCTGAGAACGCCAAGTTCGCTCAGCCCGAGTGCGGCCTGGGCATCCTGCCCGGCTTCGGCGGCACTCAGCGTCTGGCCCGTCTGGTCAACAAGGGCCGCGCCAAGGAAATGATCTTCACCTGCGATATGATCTCTGCTGACGAGGCTTGCCGCATCGGTCTGGTCAACCACGTCGTGCCTCAGGCCGAGCTGATCGACTACTGCAAGGCTATGGCCGGCCGCATCATGAAGAACGCTCCTCTGGGCATCGCCCTGGCCAAGCAGGCCATCAACACCGGTTATGACACCGATCTGGACAGCGGCCTGAAGCTGGAGGCCAACCTGTTCGGCCTGTCCTTCGCCACCGCCGACAAGAAGGAAGGCATGACTGCGTTCCTGGAGAAGCGCAAGGAGAAGAACTTCATCGGCAAATAAGCTACATAAGATAGCGGATTGCTGAAATGAATGGATCCGGCCCGGGACTCCGAAGAGGGACGCCCGGGGCGGTTCTCCCCGAGAGGGGAGAGCAGCCCGGGCCCCTTAGCAAGAATCCCGGGTCGGAGTCTCTCAAAGCGCAGCCGGAAAATTCCGGCAACAAAGTACGGGAAGGGAAGGATTTCAAATGTCCAAGAAACCCATTATTACGGCTGAGGAGGCCGCCTCCTGGGTCAAGGATGGCATGACCATCACGACCAGCGGCTTCGTGGCCAGCCAGATGCCTGAGGCTCTGAACAAGGCTGTTGAGAAGAGCTTTCTGGAGACCGGCCACCCCTGTGATCTGACCCTGTTCTACGCCGCCGCCCAGGGCAACCGGGACGGCAGCGGCGCCGACCACTTCGCTCACAAGGGCATGCTCAAGCGTGTCATCGGCGGCCACTACAACATGGCTCCCGAACTGGGCAAGATGATCATCAACAACGAGCTCGAGGGTTACAACCTGCCTCAGGGCACCCTGTCTCAGCTGTTCCGTGATATCGCGGCCAACAAGCTGGGCACCCTGACCCATGTCGGCCTGAACACCTTCGCCGATCCCCGGATCGAAGGCGGTAAGCTCAACGACATCACCAAGGAAGACATCGTCGAGGTCGTCGACGTCCTGGGTGAGGAGCGTCTGCTCTACAAGGCCCGCAAGGTCGACATCGCCTTCATCCGCGGCTCCATCGCTGATGAGAACGGCAACGTGACCCTGGAGCACGAGTGCTGCACCAACGAGGCTACTTCCATCGCCGCCGCCGCCCGGAACTCCGGCGGCAAGGTCGTCGTTCAGGTCGAGAAGGTTGTCCAGAACGGCTCCGTGGATCCCAAGCTCGTGAAGATCCCCGGCATCTATGTGGATGCCCTCGTGGTCTGCGAGAACAAGGTCGACCACGCTCAGTGCCAGGGCGAGGAGTACGACGGCGCCATGACCGGCGACTTCCGCGTGCCTCTGGGCAGCCTGGATTACCCCAAGATGAGCGCCAAGAAGATCATCGGCCGCCGTGCCGCTATGGAGCTGGAGCCCGATAAGGTTGTCAACCTGGGTATCGGTATCCCCGAGTACATCTCCATGGTCGCTAACGAAGAGGGCATCGGCGACTACATGACCCTCACCGTCGAGGCCGGCCCCATCGGCGGCGTGCCTCAGGGCGGCAACAAGTTTGGTGGCTCCGTTAACGTAGAGGCCATCCTGGACCAGCCGTATCAGTTCGATTTCTATGACGGCGGCGGCGTCGATCTGGCTTTCCTCGGCCTGGCTCAGGCCGATAAGGACGGCAACATCAACGTCTCCAAGTTCGGTCCCCGGATCGCCGGCTGTGGCGGTTTCATCAACATCACCCAGAACGCCAAGAAGGTCTTCTTCTGCGGCACCTTCACTGCCGGCGGCTTCAAGAGCCACGTTGAGGACGGCAAGCTGGTCATCGACCAGGAGGGTAAGGAGCAGAAGCTGATTGACACCGTTGAGCAGATCACCTTCTCCGGCAAGTATGCCGTGAAGACTGGCCAGCCCGTCAAGTACATCACCGAGCGCGCCGTGTTCGAGCTGCGTGCCGATGGCATGTACCTGATCGAGGTTGCTCCTGGCATCGATGTCAAGACCCAGATCCTGGATCTGATGGGCTTCGAGCCCAAGATGCCCGAGGGCGGCCCCAAGCTGATGGACGCCCGTATCTTCGCTGACGGCCTGATGGGCCTGAAGGGCTGAGATACATAGCTTCTTATCTGTCTGACTGACCGGCTCCGCCGCCTCCGCGGCGGCGGAGCCACCTTGAAAATTCAATAAATGAGAAAGAAGGGAATACCCCTATGAATATGGGTATCATCATTCTGTTTATTGCCCTCCTCCTCTTCGGTGTGCTGGCATTTAAACAGTTCTCCGCCCTGATCCTGGCGCCCATCGTCACGATCTTTGTGCTGGTCTTCTCGGCCATCTTCGCCGGCACTCCCATGGCTATCCTGGCTGGTCTGAAGAATGACTTCATGCCCGCCGCGGCCAGCTACGTGTCCAGCTACTTCCTGGTCTTCTTCGTCGGCGCTCTGTTCGGTGCTGTTTACCAGTACACCGGCGCCGCCAAGTCCATCGCCAAGTGGCTGTCCGGCCTGTGCCATGGCAAGTTTGTGGCCCCCATCGTGATGAGCATCACCGGTCTGCTGACCTACGGCGGTGTGTCCGGCTTCGTGGTGTTCTTCGTTATCTACCCCATCGCCCTGCAGCTGTTCAAGGCCGGCAACGTGACCCGTCGTCTGATCCCTGCCGCCATCTCTGCTGGCTGCTGGACCTTCTCTATGTACGGCCCCGGCTCTCCCTCTATCCAGAACGTTATCCCCATCGACATTCTGGGAACCAGCCCCACGGCCGCTTTTGTTCCCTCCCTCATCATCACTGTTCTGTCCTATGCGCTGATCTTTGTGTGGCTTGAGTACCGTGCTCAGAGCTTTGCCAAGAAGGGCATCGTGTTTGACGATCCCACCCTGAAGACCCAGCTGACCGCTGAGGAGCTGCAGGCCGAGGAGGATGACGATCTGCCCAACCCCTACCTCTGCCTGATCCCCATGATCGCGATCCTGGTCCTCTTCAACATCGTGAAGCTGCCGGTTGAGACCTCCGTGTTCGCGGGTGTTGCTCTGGCTACCATCATGTTCTGGCGTCGTGTCGAAGGCGGCGTCAACGCCTGGATCCAGGTCTTCAACAAGGGTGCTGCTGACTCCGGCGTGTCCATTCTGAACACCGCTATCGTCGCTGGCTTCGGCGGCGTGGTCAAGAACACTCAGGGCTTTACCGATCTGGTTGCTGCTCTGCAGAACCTGCACATGAACCCGCTGATCTTCGTCATGATCACCGTGGCTGTCTGCGCCGGTGCCTGCGGCTCCGCTTCCGGCGGCATGGGCGTGGCTTTCAACGCTCTGAAGGACGTGTACGCGGCTCTGCCCGGTGTCACCATGGATGAGGTCCACCGCATCGGCGCCATCGCTGCCGGTACTCTGGACTCCCTGCCTCACCAGGGCGCTCAGATCACCCTGCTGGGTATCTGCAAGCTGACCCACAAGGAAGCTTACTTCGACATCTTTGTCACCCAGATCGTGATCCCCTTCATCGCCTGCTTCGTGTTCATCGCGCTGTCCGCTATGGGACTGTAAGGCGAAAAACGAAAACTGAAAAGTTCATCTTGACATTCTGAACTCAGTAGTGTAAGATGGAGAAAACAGGGTAGTTCTGTGTCAAAATTATTTTGATACAGAACTATACCTGCCTCTTTGAAACTTGTAAATCTCAGTCCAAAGGACTGAAAAGAAAGGATGCGTTTAATATGGATCTGGAACTGACTCAGGCTCAGCTCGACATGCAGAAGCTGGCCCGCGACTTCGCCGAGAAGGACCTGCTCCCCGGTGTTGTCGAGCGCGACGAGAAGGGTGAATTCCCTCTGGAGCTCTTCAAGAAGTTTGGTAAGACCGGTGCTTACGGCTATCCCCACGCCGAAGCTTACGGCGGCCTCGGCGGCAGCTACGTGGGTTATGCCCTGGCTGTGGAAGAGATCTCCAAGGTCGATGCCTCCTTCGGTATCGCTTTCTCCGTGGATACTTCTCTGTACGGCGGCAGCATCGTGAACTCCTCCGCTCCCGACGAGATCAAGAAGAAGTTCCTGGCTCCCATCGCTTACGGCGAGAAGATCGGCTCCTTCGGCCTGACCGAGCACACCGCCGGTTCCGACGCCGCCGGCTGCAAGACCGTCGCTACTCAGCAGGAGGACGGCAGCTGGATCATCAACGGCAGCAAGTGCTTCAACACCAACGGCCCTCTGGCTGACTTCACCGTCATCTACTCCCTGACTGATCCCGCTCTGGGCACCAAGGGCATGGCCGCTTTCGTGGTCGAGAAGGGCACCCCCGGCTTCACCGTCGGCAAGGTGGAGAACAAGATGGGCATTCGCTGCGCTCAGGTCTCCGACATGCACCTGGACAACGTTCATGTTCCCGCTGAGAACATGATCGCTCCTCCGGGCAAGGGCTTCCAGCTGGCCATGAAGACTCTGGACGGCGGCCGTATCGGCGTTGCTGCTCAGGGCCTGGGCATTGCTGAGGGCGCTTTCGAGATTGCCCGCAAGTACATGATGGAGCGTCAGCAGTTTGGCAAGCCCATCTGCAAGCAGCAGTATCTTGCTTTCAAGATGGCCGAGCTGCAGACCAAGATCGAGGCCGCCCGCCTGCTGCTGTACCGCGCCGCTCTGGCCAAGGACACCGGCAAGCCCTACAGCGTGCCCGCCGCCATGGCGAAGCTGACCTGCACCAACGTGGCCATGGAAGTCACCACCGAGGCTGTCCAGATGCTGGGCGGCAACGGCTTCATGAAGGACTACAACGTGGAGCGCATGATGCGTGACGCCAAGATCACTCAGATCTACGAGGGCACCAACGAGATCCAGAAGCTGGTCATCTCCGGCCCCATTTTCCGCTAATTTTCCCGCAAAAAACACTGGCACTTTTTCGCAAAGAGTGCTATAATTGAAAAGGCGGTGCTCTCGAGCCCGAGAGCACCGCTTTTTATTTATATTCCAGTAACAGTGAGGGAAAGGGAAAATGCAGCTCCAAAATTGCATCAACTACCTGTTGACCGTGGCTCAGCACGAAGTACATCAGAATATTTCTGAAAAATTGTCCCAATTTAATATTACACCCGGCCAGTACGGTGTGCTGAACTGCCTGTGGCAGTATGGTTCCTGTACCCCCAGGGAAATTGCCCAGACGCTGCGTCTGGAGAATTCCACGATTTCCGGGGTGCTGGATCGGATGCAGAAGCGGGGGCTGATCGACCGGGTGGTAGACCCCAATGACCGGCGGAGCGTCCGCGTCATTACGACCGAGGAGGGCAGCTCCCTGCGGGAAGATGTGCTCCGGGCGGTGGATGAGCTCAACGCGGAGATCGGGGGAGTGTATGATCCCGAACAGTGGAACAACTTTTTGGAAATGCTGCGGGAAATTGGGAAGATAGAACTGCCCAAGGACAACTGAATGGGCGGCATGCATATTTAAATATTTCAGCAGGAAACCCCCTGGCAGGATCAGTTGACCCTGCCAGGGTTTTTTTCGCAAAAATTTTGCTTGACAAACCGGGAAAGCATGATATCATTATTCCAGCTTTTTAATTAAAATTTTTTAATTAAAATAGTTGAAACAGTTAGGAGGATGTCATCATGGAATTTGAAAAAGTGCGTGATATCATTGTGGAGACATTGAGCTGCGATGCCGATAAGGTTACTCCTGAAGCCCGGCTGGCTGAAGATCTGGAGGCCGACTCCCTGGCGGCTGTAGAGCTGTCCATGGCGCTGGAGGAGAATTTCGGCATTACCATTCCGGATGAGGATGTGGGGACTTTCAAGACGGTGAATGATATCGTGGAGTACGTCAAGGCCCACGCCTGAGATCAGAGCCCGCCGGGAAACCGGTGGGCTTTCCCCTACCTGGGGGGAAGCTCCGGTGAGTTCCCGGTTATCCCCTGCGCAAAGGAGCACATTTTATGAGCAATGAAGAAATTTTTGCCCTGATGGACCGGTTTGAAAGAAGCTCCTGCACCTCCCTGAAGGTGACGATGAAGGACGGGAGCATCGAGCTGAGCAAAGCGGCCTCTGCCGGAGCATCCGCGCCGGTTCCGTCCCCCGCGGCGGAACGGCGGGAGGAGCCTGCCGGCAACCGGCCCGCAGTCACCGCGCCTCTGGTGGGCACCTACTATGCCGCCCCCGCCCCGGATCAGTCCCCCTTTGTTCAGGTGGGGGACCGGGTAAGCAAAGGGCAGACGCTCTGCCTGTTGGAGGCCATGAAAATGATGAGCGAGGTACCCGCCCCCTGCGATCTGGTGGTGGAGGAACTGCTCTGTCAGGATGGACAGCTGGTGAGCTTCGGCGAGCCCATCCTCCTCTACCGGGCGGTGTGACAGATGTTCAAGCGTGTGATGATCGCCAATCGGGGGGAGATCGCCCTCCGGGTGCTCCGGGCCTGCCGTGACCTGGATGTCGACACGGTGGTGGCCTGCTCTGATGCCGATGCCGACAGCCTTCCGGTCCAGCTGGCGGGCCGTTCGGTATGCGTGGGACCGGCCAGAGCCGCGGACAGTTATCTCAACGGAGACGCTATCCTCACTGCCGCCATCGCCACCGGCTGTGACGCGGTTCACCCGGGCTATGGCTTTTTGTCTGAAAACGCGGACTTTGCCGACCGGTGCGCAGAAAACGGACTGAAATTTATCGGCCCCAGCGGGGATGTCATCCGCCGTATGGGAAACAAGGCCGCCGCCCGAACTCTGATGCAGTCGGTGGGGGTTCCGGTGGTGCCCGGTTCCGACGGCCCTGTCCGGGATGCCGCTGAGGCCGGGGAAGTGGCTGACGCCATCGGTTATCCCGTCCTCATCAAAGCGGCGGCCGGCGGCGGCGGCCGGGGGATGCGCCGGGCCTTTACCCCCCGGGAGCTGGAGGAGAAGTTTGAAGAGGCCCGCAGCGAAGCGGTGGCCAACTTCGGCGACGGGGAGATGTATCTGGAGAAGCTGATTCTGTCCCCCCGGCACATTGAGTTTCAGATCCTGGCGGACCAGCAGGGGAATATCATCCAGCTGGGGGAGCGGGACTGCTCCATTCAGCGGAAAAATCAGAAGCTCATTGAGGAATCGCCCTCCAAAGCGCTGACGCCGGAGCTGCGGGCGGAGATGGGGGCCGCGGCCGTTCGGGCGGCCCGGGCGGCCGGCTATGAGAACGCCGGAACGGTAGAGTTCGTTCTGGACGGAGAGGGACACTTCTACTTCATCGAAATGAACACCCGCATCCAGGTGGAGCATCCGGTGACGGAACTGGTCACGGGAATGGATCTGGTGCGGGAACAGCTGCGTATCGCCGCCGGTCTGCCCCTGTCCAGACGGCAGGAGGAGATCGTTCTCACCGGGCACGCCATCGAGTGCCGCATCAACGCCGAAGATCCGGCCCGGCAGTTTGCCCCCTGCCCCGGCCGAGTGGAATTTCTCCACCTGCCCGGCGGTCCGGGCGTCCGGGTGGACACGGCGCTTTTTGCGGGCTATGAGCTTCCGCCCTATTACGACTCTCTGTGCGCCAAGGTGGATGTCCACGCCCCCACCCGACTGGAGGCGGTGCGGAAGATGCGCCGAGCCCTGGAAGAGCTGATGATCGAAGGCTTTTCCACCAATGCCACCCTGGCCCACCAGATCATGTACCACCCGGATTTTGTCAAAGGGAATATCGACACCGGCTTTTTGGAAAAAAACATGGATACCCTGCTGAAATGGTGTGACGCGGCGGAGGAGGAGAACCTATGAATCAGCTCTTTGCCAAACGGCGCCAGAAACTGCTGGCCCTGAAGGCCATGCGGGACGGGCAGGCGCCTCATCTGTCCCAGGCCTCCCCCTGCCCCCGGTGCGGGCAGGTATTTCCCCGGCGGGATCTGGCCCGCAGCCGGTACGTCTGCCCCGGCTGCGGTTATCATTATCCTGTGGGGGCCTACTACCGGCTGAGTCTGATCCTGGACCCCGGCTCCTTCCGGGAGCTGGATGAGAAACTGACCTCCCATGACCCCCTCCATTTTCCCGGCTATACCACCAAGCTGGAAGAGGCCCGGGCCCGTACCGGAATCCAGGAGGCGGTGGTCACCGCGTCCGGGACCATCGACGGCCGCCGGGCGGCGGTGGGGGTGCTGGACAGCCGCTTTTTCATGGGCAGCATGTCCGCCGCCGTGGGGGAGAAGGTGACCCGGCTCGTTGAGTATGCGGAGAAGAACAAACTGCCTCTGATCATCTTCTCCGCCTCGGGCGGAGCCCGGATGCAGGAGGGAATCCTGTCCCTGATGCAGATGGCCAAGACCTCCGCTGCCCTGGAGCGGTTCTCCCGGCGGGGCGGGCTTTACATTTCGGTGCTTACCGATCCCACCACCGGCGGAGTCACCGCATCCTTCGCCAGCCTGGGAGATATCACGCTGGCTGAGCCGGGGGCCCTCATCGGCTTTGCCGGGCCCCGGGTCATCCAGCAGACCATTGGACAGACACTGCCCGAGGGCTTTCAGCGGGCGGAATACCTGGAGGAGCACGGCTTCCTCGACGCCATCGTTCCCCGGACCCAGCTCCGGGAGACGTTGGCCCGACTGCTGAAGCTCCACGGAAAGGGGGAGAGGCCATGAGCGCCCACACCGCGGCGGAGCGGGTGGCCCTGGCCCGCCATGCCGGCCGGCCGGGCACCGCTGATTTTATCTCCGCCCTCTTCACGGATTTTTTTGAACAGAAGGGGGATCGGCGGAGCCGGGAGGATGCCGCCATTCTGGGCGGGATCGCCCTCTTCCACGGCCGGCCGGTGACAGTGCTGGGCCATCGGAAGGGGAAGGACCTGGAGGAGAATCTGAAGTACAATTTCGGCATGCCGGGGCCTGAGGGCTACCGGAAGGCCTGCCGCCTGATGAAACAGGCGGAAAAATTCGGCCGGCCGGTCATCACCTTTATCGACACCCCCGGCGCCTACCCCGGCGTGGAGGCCGAGGAGCGGGGCCAGGGGGAGGCCATCGCCCGGAATCTGGCGGTGATGTCCGCCCTCACCGTTCCGGTGGTGTGTGTGGTCACCGGGGAGGGCAGCTCCGGCGGCGCTCTGGCCATCGGGGTGGGCAACACCGTTCTCATGCTGGAGAACGCGGTCTACTCGGTGCTGTCCCCCGAGGGGTTCGCCGCCATCCTCTGGAAAGATTCCGCCCGGGCGGAGGAGGCCTGTGAGTCCATGAAGCTCACCGCCGCCGACCTGCTTGCCGCCGGTGTCATCGACGGCATCATCCCCGAGCCCGAAGGCGGGGCGCACACAGATCCCAAGGCGGTGTACCGGGCTGTGGACAGCGCCCTGGTCAAAGCCCTGGACGGGCTCAAAAAGCTGAACGGCCGGGCCCTGGCCGACCAGCGCTACCGAAAATTCCGCGCCATGGGCGTACCGGGGAGGGAAAAGACATGAGCGGCATCAAAATCAGAGGGACGGGCAGCGCCGTCCCCGCCAAAACCGTCACCAACGCCGATCTGAGCCGGATGGTGGACACCGATGACGGCTGGATTGTCTCCCGCACTGGGATCCGGGAGCGGCGGCACTGCCGGGGGGAGACCCACCTGGAACTGTGCGGGTCCGCCGCCCGCAAGGCGCTGGAGATGGCCGGGGCGGAGCCGTCGGAGATCGGGGTGTGTATTGTGGCCACCCTCTCTCCCGATCAGTTTACGCCGGCTGCCGCCTGCCTCCTCCAGCGGGACCTGGGGCTGGCCGAGGATACCATCTGCTTCGATCTGAACGCGGCCTGTTCCGGTTTCCTCTTCGCCCTCCATACGGCGGAGCGGCTGCTGGGAGCCAGCTCCAGAAAGCTGGGCCTGGTGGTGGGCGGCGAGGTGCTGAGCAAACTCATGGACTTTACTGACCGGTCCACCTGCATCCTTTTCGGAGACGGAGCGGGGGCCGCCGTGGTGGAGTTCCGCGAGGACTGGCCCTCCATTTCCGCCGTACTGGGGGTTCGGGGGAATTACCCGGTGCTGAACATACCGGGTGCCGGCGGGGCGGAACCCTCCTATATTCACATGGAGGGACAGGCGGTCTACAAGTTTGCCGTGGAGACGGTGCCCAAATGCATCGGCGCGGTGCTGGAAAAAAGCGGTCATGCCATGGAGGACATCGATGAGTTCGTGCTCCATCAGGCCAATGAGCGGATCATCGACGCCGCCGTCCGCCGCTGCCATCTGCCGCCGGAGAAGTGCTACAAGAACGTGGCCAGGTACGGCAATACCTCGTCGGCCAGTGTGGCCATCGCCCTGGACGAGCTGGTCCGGCTGGGACGGCTGGGCCCCGGGAAGCGGGCGCTGTGCGTAGGCTTCGGCGGGGGACTTACCTGGGCCGGGGCGGTCATTGAGTTTACATGATACAAGGGAGGCGCACGCTGTGAATCTGAACACCCTTCTAGGGACGGAGTTCCCCTTCATCCAGGGCGGCATGGCCAACATCGCCACCGGCGATTTCGCCGCCGCCGTTTCCAGCGCCGGGGCCCTGGGGCTCATCGGCTCCGGAGGAATGGACACCGAGACCCTGCGCCGGCACATCCGCCGGTGCAAGGAGCTCACCGACAAACCCTTCGGAGTCAACCTGATGCTGATGAACCCCTGCGTGGACGAGCAGGCCCAGCTCCTCATTGACGAGCACGTCCAGGTGGTCACCACCGGAGCGGGCAATCCCGGCAAATATGTCCCCCGGTGGAAGGACGCGGGGATGAAGGTTTTCCCCGTGGTGGCCGCCTCCATCCTGGCCCAGCGCCTTACCCGCTACGGCATCGACGGAGTGATCGCCGAGGGGACTGAGTCGGGGGGCCATGTGGGCGAGATGACCACCATGGCTCTGGTGCCGCAGGTGGTGGATGCGGTGGACGTGCCGGTGATCGCCGCCGGAGGGATCGCCGACGGCAGGCAGGTGGCCGCTGCCGCCTGCCTGGGGGCCTGCGGGGTGCAGATCGGCACCTGTCTGCTGGTCAGCCGGGAGTGTCCCATCCACGACAACTACAAACAGGCCCTTCTGAAAGCGAAAGACTCTGACACCATGGTCACCGGCCGCACCACAGGGGCCCCTGTCCGGGTGCTGAAAAACAAGATGGCCAAGGAATATGTCCGCATGGAGAAGGAGCACCTGCCCCTGGCCGAGCTGGAGAAGCTCACTCTGGGTTCCCTCCGCCGGGCGGTGTTTGACGGGGATCTGGACACCGGCAGCTTCATGGCGGGCCAGGTGGCCGGGCAGCTCCATGAGATCAGGCCTCTGCGTGATATTTTTGAGCAGTTATACAAAGAGTATCAGGACTGCGTGAAAGGACTGGTGAGTCAGGGATGAAGATCGCGTTTCTCTATGCCGGACAGGGCAGCCAGCACCCGGGGATGGGGGCGGAGTTTTATGAGACTTCTCCCGCCTTCCGGGCGGTGTATGACACCGCGCCGGTGGATTTCGACCTGAAGACCACCTGCCTCAGCGACCCGGAGGGGGTGCTGAATCAGACCGAGTACACCCAGCCCTGCATGGTGGCCTTCGCCGTGGGAGTCACCGCCCTGCTGAAAGAGGCGGGGGTGGTCCCCGCCTGCGCCGCCGGGCTCAGTCTGGGAGAGTATTCCGCCCTTCACTGCGCCGGCGTCTTTGACGCGGGGACGGTAATCGCGTTAGCGGCCTTCCGGGGCCGGGCCATGGCGGAAGCCGCCAAAGGGGTGGAGAGCGCCATGATGGCGGTGCTGGGCTCCGATCCGGAGACGCTGGCCCGGTGCTGCGCGCAGGCCGCCCCCCTGGGAGTGGCGGAGGTGTGCAACCTCAACTGCCCCGGCCAGACCGTCATCGGCGGAGAGAAGGCCGCCGTGGCGGAGGCCGCCCGGCTGGCCAGGGAGGCGGGCGCCAGGCGGTGCATGCCCCTGCCGGTCAGCGGCCCCTTTCACACCTCTCTGCTGGCCCCGGCGGGGCTGGCACTCCGGGAGAAGTTCCGGGAGATCTCCTTCGGGGAGATGGAGATCCCGGTCCTCTTTAACCGGAGGGGAGATGTGATGGCTCCCGGCGATACCATTCCCCAGCTTCTGGAGGAGCAGGTGAGCCACGCCGTCCGGATGGAGGAGACCATCCGCGCCCTGGATCGCTATGGCGTGGATACCGTGGTGGAGATCGGCCCGGGTAAGGCCCTCACCGGCTTTGTCCGCAAGACCTGCCCGGGGATCAAGTGCTATCCTGTGGAGACCCCCGCCGATCTGGACAAGCTGCTGGCGGGACTGAAAGGAGAAGCGGTATGAGTCTGGAGGGAAAAATCGCGGTAGTCACCGGCGGCAGCCGGGGGATCGGCCGGGCCATCGTGGCCGAACTGAGGGCTCAGGGGGCCCAGGTGGTGTTCTCCTATGCCGGGAACACCGCGGCGGCGGAGGAGACCGCCGCCGCCACCGGCGCCGCTGCGGTGCAGGCGGACGCCTCTTCCGCGGAGGGGGCCAGGCTCCTGGTGGATACCGCCGTGGAGCGGTTCGGCGGAGTGGACATCCTGGTGAACAACGCGGGCATCACCCGGGACGGCCTGCTGATGACCATGAAGGAGGAGGCCTTTGACGCGGTGGTGGCCACCAATCTGAAGGGGGCCTATCTCACGATGAAGGCGGTGTGCCGCCCCATGATGAAAAAGCGCTGGGGGCGCATTGTCAACCTGAGCTCGGTGGTGGGCCTCCGGGGCAACGCCGGTCAGGCCAACTATGCCGCCAGCAAGGCGGGTGTCATCGGGCTGACCAAGTCGGCGGCCAAGGAGCTGGCCAGCCGGGGCATCACGGTGAACGCGGTGGCCCCCGGCTTCATTGACACGGACATGACCGCCGCCATGACCGAACAGGCCAGGGAGGAGACCCGGAAGTCCATCCCGGCGGGCCGGCTGGGCCGGCCGGAGGACGTGGCCCGGCTGGTGGCGTTCCTCTGTACGGAGGGGGCCGGATATATCACCGGCC
>JAQXNP010000134.1 GCA_029098065.1 Clostridiales bacterium
GGGTCCCGTCCTGATAGCCGTTCACAGCCCCCTGCCCCACCAGGCTCCGGACATAGGCCGCCGCCCAGCTGGGGACGGCGCTCCCGTCGGAAAACCGGCTCAGGTCAGTCTCCGGCCAGCCCCGGCTCTGGGTGCGCCCCAGGATGGTCATGGCCTCCGCCCGGGTGATGGTGGAACCGGTGTTGCCGTACAGCGTTCCATTGTTCAGACTCCCCTGGACGATTCCCCTGGCGTACATGGCCTTCACGGCGCTCAGGGCCCAGTCGGGAATCTCCCCGGCATCGGCAAAGGGCAGCTCCACATCGTCATACTGCGTCAGATCCAGCCCCATCCACCGGGCCGCCATGGTGAAAAACTCCGCCCGGGTGATCTGGGCATCCGGCTGATACAGCCGGGTCTCCCCGGCGGAGACCCCCTTCGTGATCCCCTGTTCATAGAGGTAGTTGGCGTACTCCGCCGCCCAGTGGTCCTCCATGTCGGCGAAGATCATGGTCTCCCCCTGGCCTGTTTTCTCTGTGGCCCGGCCCAGATTGCCGCTGGCGTCTGCCGCGGTCACCGTCACCCGGTGACTGCCGCTGCCGGCGGGCAGGGAGGCGGTGAGCGTCCCGGTGCTCTCATTCCAGGTAAACGTCCGCTGTACGCCGTCATAATAGAGCTTCACCGCGCTGGCGGGCAGGGTCTGATTCACGTTGTCGCTGACCGCGGCGGTGACCTGATTTCCGGATATCTTCAAGCTCACAGAGGGGGCATTGAAGTCCTCAATGGCGGCGTTGGCGGTGGTGAGCTGATCCAGCCAGATGGTCCCGTCCCGGCACTCACCGCCGCCGTAGACCACCCGCAGGGCGGAAAGCTTCTCCGCTCCGGCGGGGAGAGCGATCAGGACATGCTTCCATCCGGTAAAGCCCAGCCCCGTCACCGGGACCACGGATTCCTTTCCCGCCCCGTCAGTGAACACGGCGGTGAGGCTGTTGGCGGAGCCGTCTCCATAGACCCACACCCCCAGGTATTTCTCCCCCCCGGGGATGGCGCAGCCGGCAGTCAGCTCCGCCGTACCCCCCGCTCCGGCATCGTAGTCCAGCCGCAGGCTCCGGCTGCCGGTCCGGACATAGTTCAGGGAGGTCTCCGCCGTTCCGGAAGCGGTGCCGGTGGAGGTGAAGGGCAGGTTCTCCCCCTCCATGTCCTCCAGAGTTTGGACGTGGCCTGCCACATTCACCGGGATGGTGAGGGTTCTTCCCCCCGCGGTGACGGTGAGGCTGCCCGAGGCGCCCTCCGCCCCGGCGGTAAAGGTGCCGTCGGAGGTGACCGTCCCCACAGAGGCGTCACAGGCCCAGGTGTAGCAGGTATCCTGGGACTGGAGCGCCAGGTTTCGCCAGGTGCTGGCGGCCCTGAGGGAAAGCTGTCCTTCGGGTTCGATGGAAATCCCCTTTACCTGCGCCCCTGTCTTTTCGTCGAAGAGGGAAATCGTATCGGGAGTCGCCACCACCGTAACGCTGGAAGCGCCGGTCAGCCCTGTCCCGCTGACGCCGGTGACTGTGGCCGACCCGGCGGAAGGCCCGGCGGTAAATACTCCGGTTTCTGTGATCGTTCCGGCCCCCTGGGCGGTGTAGGTCACATCAGAGGCCGTCCCCATGTCGTACCAGGCGCTGTCCAGCACATTGGCCGAATAGGACAATTCTGTCCCCGACAGGAGCAGGGCGTCTCCCGGCTTCAGGCTCAGGGAGGCGGGCTCCCCGGTGGCCTTTAAATCGGTAGTGAGGAAAATCGCGTTGGAGACAGACCGCTGACTGCCGTCAGAGGGACTGTTCACCACTTCCATGGAATCCTGATCGGGATATGTGACCCCCAGCGTGGTGGAGCCTCCGCCGTCCAGGCCGATGGCCTCGGTACAGCCCAGCTCCGCTAGCCGTTTGGCTATCTGGGTGCAGGAAGCCCCCACGCTGAGCTTGTCCTGCTTGCCATCCATGGTGTAAAAGATCACCGAGCCGTCGGGCTTGATCCCGATGGCTGTGCGGGCGGTCTGCTCGGCGGAGAGTCCGCTCCCAACCCTTCCGTTTTCCAACAGGCGGTACATCCCTCCCAGGGCCTCCACCGCGTCATTCCACCGGGTGTCGGCGCTGGTGACGTTAATATCCACCTCGTCCCCCGGCTGGAGGGCACGGAGCTGATCCAGCTTGGCGGCGTCATCCTTTCCGTTCATGGTCAGGACAAAGCCGCCCTTTGGAATGGCGCCGGCTCCCTGAGACTCGGAAACCGAAGTCACAGCACACCGGACCCGGCCGCCGATCTTGGGATAATCACTCAAAACCAGGTCCTGTCCAGATCCGTTCTCCCCGGCGGGGACGGTCTCTCCCACCCCCTCTGTGATCGGGACCAGAAACACATCCACTCCCGGTGATGTGTTGTTGGTGGTGGCCGCGAAATCTTCCGTCAGCAGGAGAAGGCCCCCGCTCCCGGTGCTGTCCAGCACTTTGCGCACCTTATTGATTCCCCCGGACACAATCATCCTTCCGCTGGGAAGGTCGGCGGTGATGGTCAGTTCAGGCTTTCCGATAAAGGCGGTACCATCGGAGCGGAAACCAATGGCATAGTGGTAGGAAGAGGAGGAGCGCAGATATCCGTCGGTAACCACCATGCCCAGCGGCTGGCCGGTGGACAGAACGTAAAAATCCCCGTTGGTACCCCCCACGACCCGCTTGCCGGAGCTCTCCAGCGTCCGGGCCATATTGGTCAGGGTACTCCGCTTCAGAATGGACTCTCCGAAGGATACCGTCGGCTGAACGCTTTGATTGGGCGTATAGGTGACATAGCGCTCCGTGCGCAGGTCGGAATATGTATCACTCCAAAAGTACCGTGTGGTGAGCTCTGCGCCCTCCGAAAGCGCCGTGGTGCCGGCGTGGAGGTCGTGCCCCATGGCCTCGGAAGCCAGGGCCGCCTGTCCGATGGTCAGCGACAGGACCAGTCCCGCCGCCGTAACTTTTCTGATCAACTGCTTCATAACTCCTCCTGATCTTCAAAAGCAGCGCCCGGCTGGAACCCAGCCCGGCCAATGATATGACGATTTTCCCTTCCGCCACCGTTCCGGAAACGATCTTCCCCCAGGCGCCTCCTCCGATTCGACAGGAGAGCGTATCCAGCCCGATGCATGTGGATATTATCATAACACGGGCCCGGACCGCTGTAAACCGCCTCGGCCCGATTGGAATATAATGTTCATTTTTCTGGGAATTTTTTCTTCCGCAGGGCAAACCCGCGAAAGAATAAAATCGGGCGGCCCGGTGCGGGCGGCCGAACAGAATGAGCCGGTTGCTTAAATCACCAGAGGGGGAGCGGAGTTAACCCCGGCAGCCAGTTCGCTGTTCAGCATGTAGAGACTGCGGGCATCATCGCCGAAGAGTTCCATCTTGGTGATCTGATCCATGGAGTTCTTCTCCTCTTCCCCCTGCTCCTTGATAAACCAGTCCAGGAACTGGGTGGTGCGGAAATCGTTGACCTTCTGCGCGGCCTCGTAGATCGTGTTGATCAGGGAGGTCACATACTTCTCATGCTCCAGTCCGGCCTTCAACGGATCCATCAGGGTCTGGAAGGTCTTGTCCGGCTTCGCGATCGCCTCCAGCGTCACCTTCACCCCGTTGTTGTGCAGATACTGGTACATCAGCATGGCGTGGTCCTGTTCCTCTTTCGCCTGAATCTCATACCAGTTGGCGAAGCCGTCCAGGCCCTTCTCCGTATAGAAATTCGCCATGTCAAGATACAGGTACGCAGAATAGAACTCCTTGTTGATCTGGTCATTCAGCAAAGCCGCGACTTTTTCATTCATTGTCTGTCCCTCCGTTTGTTTTCAAGCATAATGTTATAGCAGCCGTTGGGTTAGCGGTCACTCACTGGGAAGATTATATCACTCTGCTTCCGCCATATCAAGGGAAATCAAAAATGTGCCGGACGGGTTCTTTCCCCGTCGGCGGCCGTTGGACACGCCGGAGTCCCCGGCAGTACAGTTCAGGGATACCGGCCAAAACGGAGTGCAGGCGCGTTCTCCGAATCGCCCCTGCTACGTTCTCCGGGGCAGTCTGCCCGCCTCCCGCAGCCGGGGCAGTATATTCTCCAGCGTGGACGCCTCCTGAATGGTAAGCAGATCACTGATGAGCTGATTCGACACCAGGAAGCCCTTCGGTGTCAGGTACCACCTGCGGTCCCGGCGGGCCGCCCAGCCCTGGCGCTCGTACTCCTCCAGCTTCTGTTCCAGCGGATCGAAGTTGAGGGAAAATTCCCGCCGGTACTCCCACTCCTCGATGCCCTGAACGGTCCGCAGGCGTAGCATCAGGTACTCACTGCCCCGCTCCCGCCGGGGGATGAGCTCCGACTGGTCGATGACCGTTCCTCCGTGGAGGATGCCGTTGATATACTGATCCAGATCCCGGATAAAGGAATACCGCCGACCGCCGAAGTCGGAGTGCGCCGCCGGGCCGAATCCCACATAGGACTTCCCCATCCAGTATTTCAGATTGTGGCGGGACTGAAAGCCCGGGCGGGCAAAATTGGAGATCTCATACTGGGCGAAACCCGCCTTGGCCAGCCGTTCCACCATCCACAGGTACATGTCCGCCTGCTGGTCGTCATCCGGAAGGACCTCTCCCCGGGTCACCCGGCCGTCCAGAGGGGTGCCCGGCTCCACCTTCAGCCCGTAGCAGGACAGATGCTCCGGTTTCAGGGCGATAGCGGCCTCCACACTTTTCTGCCAGCTGGCCATATCCTGCCCCGGCAGGCCGTAAATCAGGTCCAGGGACAGATTTTTGATCCTGGCCTTCCGAGCCATGGCCACCGCCTCCGCCGCCTGGGAAAAGGTGTGAAGACGGTGGACGGCGGCCAGCTCCCCGTCACAGGCCGACTGCATTCCCAGCGAGAGCCGGTTGACACCCGCCCGCCGGATAGCCGTCAGGAATTTGCGATCCGCGCTCTCCGGGTTTGCCTCGCAGGTGATTTCTGCGTCCCGGGTCACCTCAAAGCGGCGCCGCACCGCGCTCAGCAGCTTGGCCAGCCGGCTGGCGCCAAAAACGCTGGGCGTGCCGCCTCCGATATAGATCGTGTCCACCTGCCAGCCTCTGGCCATAGGTGCGGTCTCTTTGATGTGCTCCAGCAGGGCCTTCAAATAGTCATCCATGGACTCCTCCCGGCAGGGCCGGGAATAAAAGTCGCAGTAATCGCACTTGGCCTTGCAGAAAGGGATGTGGATATAAACGCCCAGCTTCTCGGCCATGGAAAACACCTCTTTCGCGGTTATTATACTACCTTTTCCCGTTTTTGGAAAGAGGGGAATCACCTTCTCCTGCAGTTCCAATTTTCCTCAGTCTGTGCTAAAATAGTGGGAATCACACTGTCCCTCTGTTATTTTTCAGGAAAAGAGGTGTTCCCCCTGCGCTATCTGGAATTCCCGGTCTCTCCCGAGGAGGAGGGCCGCCGGGTGGACGCCATTTTGAAGCATCACGGTCTGTCCACCTCCGCCGTGCGGCGGGCCAAACGCCGTCCCCACGGCCTGCTGGTGGACGGCGAGGACATCTACACCAGCTATCTGGTCCACGCCGGACAGGTGGTGGCCATCCTGGCCGATGACCGGGCCCCCTCCGATATCGTCCCCTTTGACGGCCCGGTGGAGATCCGCTATGAGGATGATGACCTGCTGGTGGTGGACAAGCCCGCCGGACTCACCGTCCACCCCTGCGCCGGCAACTGGGAGGACTCTCTGGGTGCCCGGCTGGTGGCCTATTACCGAAAGACCGGCCTCACGGCCGACTTTCACCCGGTCCACCGACTGGATAAGGGCACCTCCGGCCTCATGGCGGTGGCCAAGCATCCCGCCGCCCAGCACGCCCTGACCGCCGCGCTCCACTCGGGCGGCTTTTTCCGGGAATACCTGGCGGTGTGCGAGGGGACTCCTCACCCCGCCGCCGGGGTGGTGGACGCCCCTCTGGGCCGCACGGAGGAATCCTATATCCGCCAGTGCGTCCGCCCGGACGGAAAACCCGCCCGGACCCATTACGAGGTTCTCTCCTCCAACGCCCGTTTCTCTCTTCTCCGGCTGGTGCTGGAGACCGGCCGGACCCATCAGATCCGGGTCCACATGGCCTATCTGGGCCACCCTCTGGCCGGGGATTTTCTCTACGGGACCGAGGCGCCGGAGCTCATCTCCCGCCCCGCCCTCCACTCCGCCCGGCTGGCCCTTACCCAGCCCTTCACCGGAGCCCGGCTGGTCTTTGAGTCCTCTCTCCCTGAAGATATGGCGCGGCTGATGGAGCCCCATAGTCAGCTCTGACATTCCAAAACAGAACAGACCCGGGGACAGGCCTGACGCCTCGTCCCCGGTTCTTTTTCTCTCTCACTGTTCCGCCAGTCCGCAGATCCGCATCCATTCCCCCCGCCGCCAGCGCAGCGTGCACAGGATGCCCCGCAGCACCAGATCAGCGGCCATGGCCCCCCAGATGCCCTCCAGCCCAAAGCCCAGCTTCAGCACCAGCAGGCAGGCCAGGGGAACCCGCACCGCCCACATGCAGCACAGGCCTGCCAGCATGGGGAAGCGCACATCCCCCGCCCCCCGGAGGGCATTGGTAAAGATGATGGAGAGGGCAAAAAAGGGCTCGGCATAGGCCACTACCCGCAGGGCCAGAGCGGCGTCGGTCACCACCTGAGCGTCGCTGTTGAAGAGCGACGCCAGGGGGGAGGCGAAGAGGAACAGCGCCGTCCCGGTGGCCAGACACAGCGCCGCGCCGATACCGGCGGTCAGAGAGCCGTAAGCTTTGGCGTCCTCCCGGCTCCCCGCCCCCACCGCCTGCCCCACCAGAGCGATAGCGGCATAGCCGATGCCATAGGCGGGCAGATAGCAGAGCCCCTCGGCAGTGGTGGCCACCTGGTTGGCGGCCAGGGCCGCCGTAGTGAGCTGATGGGCCGCCAGGGCTGTTGTGGCGATCTGTCCCAGATTGATGGTGGCCCGCTCGGCCGCGGAGGGCAGGCCCAGATGGACCGCCCTCCGGATGATGGCCCGATTGGGCCGCAGGCCGTCTTTCAGGGAGGTGGCATACTGTCCCTGCCGGAACGCGGCCAGGGCGGTCCCCGTCCCCGCAAATGCGATGGAGATGGCGGTGGCCGCCGCGGCCCCCTCCACGCCCCAGCCGGCGCCGGGTATGGTGACTCCCCACATCTGCCGGGCAGGGTAGATGAAAAAGAAATTCAGCACCACGTTGAGCAGATTGGCCGCCGTGTTGAAAAAGAGCGGCGTCTTGGTATTGCCCATGCACCGGAGCACCATGGAAAAGACGTTCAGCATGGCTCCGAAGATCAGGGAGGCGGCATAGATGCGCATATAGTTCACCGCACGGGGAAGCACCTCCGGCTTCGCCCCCAGCCACCGGGGGATCAGGCCCCCCAGCCCCTCATAGACAGCGCAGGCCGCGCCGCCGCAGGCCAGAGCGGCCAGCAGGCTCTGGCGGATGACCAATTTCACCCGCTCCGGATCCCGGGCCCCCACCGCGTTGGAGACCTGGACCGAATAGCCCACGCCCACGCCCATCAGGATCCCATTGATGAGCCAGATCGCCGCGGCGTTCACCGATACGGCGGCTGTTCCCTCCGCACCCAGAGTCCCCACCATGGCGGTATTCACATAGCTGACCATGGTGCTCAGGATCTGTTCCATGATCGCCGGCCAGGCCAGACGCCACAGAATATGTAACCTATCCCGTTGTCCGTTCAGCGTGGGCATCCTTGCTCACACTCCTGTCAAATCAAAATCGGGGACATAGTCTCCGCTGGCCGAGTCCGGGTCCTGGACAAACCCCTCCAGGCCCAAAGCGGCCATATATTCCTCCGCGCTGCGGATCTCGCTGGGCCGCAGCCGCCGGTGGATCTCCGGAAAATCTGCCGCCCGGCCCAGAGGGACATACTGGCTCATGAGGGAAAAATATACCTCTCCCGGAGCGAATTCCTCCGCCACCCAGTCCATCACCGCCCGGGCATCGTTCAGTCCTCCGGGGAGAAGGAGATGCCGGATGATCACACCCCGGCGCAGCAGTCCCTCTCCATCAAACTGGCAGGGCCCCGTCTGTCGGACCATCTCCCGGACGGCCGCCCGGGCCGTTTCCGGATAGTCCGGCGCGGCGGAGTATCTGGCCGCCCGGGCGGGATCCATGTATTTCAGGTCGGGCAGATAGATCTGCACCTTCCCCTCCAGACGGCGCAGATTCTCCACCGTCTCATAGCCGCCGGTGTTCCACACCACGGGCACCGGCAGGGGTTCTTCCAATGCCTCCAGCACCGCGTGGGTAAAATGGGTGGGGGTCACCAGATCGATATTGTGGGCGCCCTGGCGGATGAGCTCCCAGAAAATCTCCCGCAGACGTTCCACCGTCACCGGCCGGCCCAGGCCCTCCTGGCTGATGGCGCTGTTCTGGCAGAACACGCACCGGAGTGAACAGCCGGAGAAGAACACCGTCCCCGCCCCCCGGCTGCCTGAGATGGGAGGCTCCTCCCAAAAGTGGAGGGCCGCCCGGGCCACCACCGGCAGCTCCGGCATGGCGCACCCGCCTCCCGGGACGGCGGGGGTCCGCACCGCGCCGCACCGGCGGGGACACTGCTCACAGATCATGCTCCCACACCTCCGACGCCAAAAAAAGCGCCGCTGACGCGGCGCTTTCCTGGCAAATTTTCCTCGTTACTCTCCGAAGTTTCCGGAAATCAATTCGATGAGGGCCTCCACAGCCTCTTTCTCATCCGTGCCGTCGGCAATCAGATTGATGACGGTTCCCTTCACGATACCCAGGGACAGAACGCCCAGCAGGCTTTTGGCATTCACTCTCCGCTCATCCTTCTCCACCCAGATAGAGCTTTTGAACTCATTGGCCTTCTGGATAAAAAATGTAGCCGGGCGGGCATGGAGCCCCACCTGATTATTCACGGTGGCTTCTTTCATGTACATTGCAGTTTCTCCCCCCAAAAACACTTCGTGGTGGTGTGAATATAGTGTATCAAATTTCTTTCAGACAGTCAATGGCATTTTGCACAAACCTGTCGTTTGAGACCCTTTTTGCGGTACTGAAAACTGCTGTTTTACCGCAGTTCCGCCACCGTCACGCCATCCTCACCCACGCCGTAGCGGCCGGGACGGAAGGCTTTCACGTAGGGACTGCGCTTCAGGTGTTCCCGCACCGCTTTGCGCACTGCGCCGGTGCCCTTGCCGTGGATGATGCGCACCTCGCTGAGCTTACCCATGACGGCGTTGTCCAGAAACCGGTCCAGCTCCACCACCGCCTCGTCCCCGGTGAGCCCCCGCAGGTCCACCTCGGGAGAGGCGCCCAGGCTTCGCAGCTGATGGGCGGCGTGTTCCATGACCTTCTTCACGGATTTCTGGGTCTCGCCCTCCGTCACCCGGACTTCGTCCTGCTTGGCGGTGAGCTTCAGGATCCCCGCCTGGAGCTGAAGGGTGCCGTCCTTTTTCACGTCCAGAACCTGGGCCTTGGTGCCCGGCATCTTCACCAGCTCCACCGTGTCTCCCTTCACCGCCGGACGGGTGGGAGGGGGCACGGGCTGAGCCGGGGCCGCCCCCAGCTTATCCTCCGCGGCGTTGAGATCCCGGAGCATTCCGGAGCGGGCCTCGTTCACCCGCTGCCAATCCTGCTCCTTTTTGCTCCGCCGGCGCATCTCGTCCAGCTCCCGGAAGGTGTCCTCGGCGGCCTCCCGGGCCTCGGACAGAATCGTCCGGGCCTCGGCGTTGGCCTTCTCCACCGCCCGGGCTCTGGCTTTATCCAGGGTATCCCGGTATTCCCGGGCCTGCCGGCGGTACTCCTCCGCCTCCCGCC
>JAQXNP010000135.1 GCA_029098065.1 Clostridiales bacterium
GGGGTCGTCCTCCACCACCAGAATGTGAAAGGTGTCCATTCCGCTCTCCTTTCTATTTCACACGCAGACGCTTGGCCAGCTCTCCGTCAGGCTGGGCCATCATGGTTTGATAGGTGGTATAGACCACCATCCCCGGCCGGGCCCCCGCCGGCTTCTTCACAAATTTCACCGGTGTGTAATCCACCGGCACCTTGCCCGCCTCCCGGCCCTGGGAGAACCAGGCCGCCAGCGCCGCCGCCTGAGCCACGCTCACCTCATCGGGCCGGGCTCCCTCCGTCCAGAGGATGACGTGGGAGCCGTGGATCTTCTGAGTGTGGAACCACCAGTCGAATTTTCCCGCCTGTCTGGTGGTAAGCTGGTCGTTCTGGCTGTTGTTCTTGCCCACGCTCACCCGGAGGCCCCCGTCGGTGCGGAACTCCATGGGCTTCCCCGAAACCCGCTTCTCCCGTTTGGCCGCCTTCTTCTGGCGGCGCAGATAGCCGGTGTCGGTGAGCTCCTGCCGGATCTCCTGCAGATCCCGCTCCCCCTCGGCCAGAGTGAGGTTCTCCAGCACGCTGTCCAGATAGGCCAGATCGCTCTCCCCTTTTTCGATCTGTACGGTCAGCGCGCTTTCCGCGTTTTTGGCCTTGTTGTACTCTTTATAATATTTCGCCGCGTTCTGCTGGGGCGTCAGAAGGGGGTCCACCGGGATCTCCACCTCCCGGCACTCCGGGTCATAGTAGTTGGGCAGCCGGACAAGGGAGTGCCCCCGCTCCAGCTGGTGGAGATTGGTGGTCAGGATATCCCCAAACTGGCGCAGCCGCTCCCGGTCTCTGGTGGCGGCCAGCTCTTTCCGCTGATTCTCCAGCTTCCGGGCAGTGCGGTCCCGGGCGTTTTTCACCGCCCGGAGCAGATCCTCCCCCCGCTGCCTGGTGCGCTCCTGCCGCTCCCGGGTCTCATAGAAGTCATCCAGCAGCGCCCCGAAGGAGGGATACTCCTTCAGCTCGGTGCCTGGGCCGTACTGGAGGATGGGAAGGAAGGAGAAATCCACCGGCCGTCCATCCCGGATCAGCATGGTAGGTGTGGAGGGATATTCCTTTACTGTGTTCCACAGCTGCTCCACCGCCGGTTCCAGGTCGCCCTCCTGGCCCTGAAAGCGCAGCTCCCGCTCGATGAGGGGCGGAATGCCGAACCGGGGCTCCGGCGCACGGTAGAAAAGGCCGGGGAGCACCTGCCGGACCCCGGCGGCCAGATCGCCCTCCACCCGGTGGATGCAGTCTGTGATCCGACCCTCTCCGTCCAGCAGGATCAGGTTGGCCCGGCGGCCGATGGCCTCCAGCACCAGGGTGCGCTCCACACGGTCCCCCAGCTCGTTGAGGGCCTCCAGCTTCAGCGTCACCACCCGCTCCATATAGGGCTGCCGGATATCCAGAATCCGGGCACCGGTGAGGTGCTTGCGCAGGAGCATGCAGAACATGGGGGGCTTGTCCGGGTTTTCCCGGTCCAGCGTGGTCAGATGGATCCGGGGATGGCCGGGATTGGCGGAGAGCAGCACCCGTACATTCCCGGCGGGACCCCGGACGGCCAGAATCACATCCCGGGCTCCGGGCTGATAGATCTTGTCGATCTTGCCGCCCTGTACGGCGGCACGCAGTTCCGTCAGGACCGCGGCAAGGCAAAGGGCGTCAAGTGCCATCGTGTTCCTCCATCATTCTGTCAAACAGCTCGTTGAGCCGGTCATTTTCTCCCTGTAAATAGAGCCAGCCGAACAGGGCCTCCAGGGCGGTAGCGGTCTGGTACTCCTCCCGGCTGGCGTTCGGGGGAATGGAATGGGGACTGGCGTTGCGGCCGCGGCGAAAGACGTCGGCCTCCTCCTGAGTCAGGATATCCCGGATCCGTTCCGCAGCTCTGGCCTGGGCGGGGGCGGCCACATAGCGCACGGTGGCCTTATGGAGCCCCCGGTTGGTGGCCTTTCCGTGGAGGCACAGCCAGGAGCGGACCATCAGCTCATACACAGCGTCTCCCAGGTGGGCAAGGCCCAGACTGCTGATGCCGTTGATCGTCTCCCGCTCCGCATGTAGATGAAAATAATCGACCATTCCGTTTCCCGCCTTTTGTGTACTCAAATCAAGGTATTAGTATACCGCAAAACCGCCGGAGTGGCAAGGCGCTTCCCGGGAAATCAAAAAGCGCCCCCGCGGCAGCGTGCTGCCGCGGGGGCGCTTTCTCAGTCCTCCGCCCGATTCAGCGGGAGGATAACCCGCTTGATGATCCACCGGGTAAACAGGACGCACAAACACACCGAGAAAATCTCCGCAATGGGGAATGCCAGCCAGACCAGCTCCAGCCGTCCGCTCCGGGACAGCAGGAAGGCCACCGGCAGCAGCACGATCAGCTGGCGGATGATCGACACCGACATGCTCAGCACCCCGTTGCCCAGCGCCTGAAAAACGGAGCAGGATACCACGCAGAAGCCGGCAAAGACAAAGCTGGTGCAGATGATCCGCAGCGCGGTGATTCCGATGGAGAGCATCTCATCGGAGGCCTCAAAAAGCCCCAGCAGCTGGGCGGGGAAAAGTTCCGCCGCCGCCAGCCCCACCAGCATAATGCACACGGCGGTGACAGCGGAAAGCTTCATGGTCTTCAGGATGCGCTCCGGCTTCCGGGCCCCATAGTTGTAGGCGATGATGGGCACCATACCGTTGTTGAGTCCAAAGACCGGCATAAAAATAAAGGACTGGAGCTTGAAATAGACGCTGAATACAGCGGTGGCTGTGTCGCTAAACCCGATCAGGATTTTATTCATGCCAAATACGGTAACCGAACTGATGGAGTTCATCACCATCGTGGGCAGGCCCACCGAGTAGATCCGTCCGATCACCCTCGCCTGAGGCTTCAGGTAAGTCAGGCCAAAGGTCAGCTCTTGATTGAAGCACAGGTTCATAACAATTGACAGAACCGCTCCCACAATCTGCCCGGCCACCGTGGCCACCGCCGCTCCAGCTACTCCCATTTCCGGGAAAGGGCCCAGACCGAAAATGAGCACCGGGTCCATCACGATATTGACCACCGCCCCCACGCCCTGGGTGCACATGGTGAGGGCAGTCCTGCCGGTGGACTGAAGGAGCCGGTCCAGCATGACGCCCAGAAAGATGCCCATGGACCAGGTACAGCAGATGCCGAGATAAACAGTCCCCTGTTCCACAATACCCGGGATCTGCGTCTGCGCCAAGAAAAAGGCCCGCGGCAGGGTCTGTCCCGCTCCGATGAAGATCAGGCCGCTCAGAAATGCCAGAAGCAGGCCGTTCCCGGCGGCGGTATTGGCGGCTTCAAAATTCTTTTCTCCCAGGCTTCGGGACAGCATGGCGTTGACGCCCACGCCGGTGCCCACCGCCACGGCGATCATCAGATTCTGGATGGGAAAGGACATCCCTACGGCGTTAAGGGCATCCTGACTGATCTTCGCCACAAAGTAGCTGTCCACCACGTTGTAAAGCGCCTGGACCAGCATAGCGATCATCATCGGAAGAGACATGTTCATCAGCAGTCTGCCCACCGGCATAACACCCATCTTGTTTTCCTGTACTTGTTCTGACACGGTTTGTCCCCCTTTGTTTTATACCAGGGCATGAAAGGGGCCGCAACTTCTGTTGCGGCCCACAGCCCATTGACAATCGACTTCCTCAGTATACCGGATTCCGCCTTCCCCGTCAATCGTCTTTTTGTAAAGACATCTTCAGTGACCCTCCCCGTTAAAGTGGGCTTTTCTCCGAATAAACTGTCGGAACAGCGCAAAATCCAAATCCCACGTCAAATGGGGTCGCCACCACACCCCCGCGGCTCTGGGAGCAGTGAACGACCCAGAGCCTGCCCCCGCTGTCTCTGCCCATGATGATGCCCACGTGGGAGAGGTCCGGAAAAAAGGCCAGATCTCCGGGACGAGGATCTGCGGTGGGAATGCTTTTGGCATATTGCGCCCGGACCCCCTCCCCCACCCCGTCATAGGCCGACGGATCATCCAGAGCCGAGGCGAACGCCCAGGAAACCAGACCGGAGCAGTCAAGGCCAGACAGGTGAAGCTGGCCGGTGGTGGGGTTTCCCGGTGCCGTGACTCGTTTCGGCCAGCCCCAGCGGGGATCCCAGCCGGACGCATGGGATTTTCCGCCCCAAAAATATCTGACCTGTCCCACGGTGCCGCAGGCTGTGCGGACCACTGCCAGCCGGGCCGGGCTGCTTTCCCCCGGCAGGGTCTCAGACAGCAGTTTTTCTATATCCTCCGGGATCTCCAGAGCGCCGTGAGGCAAAAGCATGGGAAAAAACATCCCAAACAGCAGAAAAAAGACCGCCGCCCGGTACCGGGCGGCGGTTCTGTCTTTCGATCCGCTCATGTTCCACCCCCCGGCTGACCTTATGCCGAAGGGATCCGGGTCATGCCTGACAGGATCTGACGCTTCGATGCGCCAGCTTGCCTCCAGCGGCCAGGACTCCGAAGAGGAACCAGTAGAAAAACATATTCCGGGGATAGAACCAGGTGTACTCCGCCACCGAGATCAGCAGAATGCCGCAGAATCCGGCCGCCGCCGCCGCCAGCAGGCGGCGCAGCCGCGGATCGACCGCCGAGCGGAAATGCTTTACCGCCTGCTTCAGCGTATATCCCAGCGTCGCCAGAAAAGTGATGAGTCCAAACAGCCCGGTCTCCGCCCACACCTGGAGATAGTTATTGTGGGTGTGGATGGGAAAACTGCCGTCGAACATGGGCGGGTAACACCGGAAGGCCCTGGTGAGCACGTCGCTCCCCAGGCCCACGCCCTTCAGCCAGTGGTCCTTCATCAATTCAGCGCTGGCCTTGTAAATGGCGAAACGGTAATTGGTGGAGGAATCATTGGTATTGCCAATGGTCAGCAGCCGGTTATAGATCGTCCGGGGCAGCAGGGGTACGCAGCACAGTCCGGCCAGTCCCAGTACAGGAATGAGCTTCCAGTTCTCAAAGGCCAGAAAGACCACCACCGCCAGGGCGATGCCCAGCCATCCCGAACGGGAATAGGTGCAGGCCAGCGCCACAGCGCATACCGCGAAGGAAAAGAGGGCCAGCACCCTCCCCCGCCAGCCTTCGGCGTTGAGGAACAGGGCAAAGGTGAACGGCGTCAGCATCACCAGCAGTTCCGCGAAGTTGTTTGGGTTGTCGAAGAAGGAATAGATCCGCCCCGGCATCCCGGCGTTCACCACCATGTCCTGCTGGCTGGGGATGATCTCCACCCCGATAACCGCCTGATAGCAGCCATAGAGGGCGGCCACTGTAAGCCCCGCCACCGCCAGCGCCACCATCAGCTGCAGCTGTTCATAGCTGTGGATGGCGCTCACTGTCAGCAGAATCAGCAGGAAAAAGGTCAGGTAAAATCCCACAAAGCGCAGAGAATCGCTCCAGGACAGAGAGGTCAGAAACGCCATGCAGACCATTCCCAGATAGAGAACAAAGTGGGGCCCCAGCCGCTCCGTCTCCAGCCGGAAGGCGGGGCGGGAAGCGCTGCCCATGGCAAAGAGCCCGGTAAGGACCACCACCGCCGCCAGCGCGTAGAGGTTGTTCCAGCTCTCATGGGGGACCACGAGCATCACTGCCAGGAACAGTCCGGTAAAGAGAAAGGCCGCCCCGCCCAGGGCGGAAATGACCCGGCAGGCCAGGCTTCCCTCAAAGAGTTCTTTCCCCCATTTGTAAATCGTTTTGCAGAGCGCGCAGGGAATATTCACCACCGCGGCCAGAACTCTGCAGGTCAGACTGGTCTCCCAACTTCGGGTCACTGCCCCATCCCGCCAGAGGAATTGAAAGACCACACTCTCCCTGAGGGCTCGCATTCCCCAACGGCCCAGCCGGTCCAATCCCCGGCAGAAAGCACTGTTCGCCCACGCGCCAGTCAGCACCGCCCACATCGCCAGGAAAAACCGGCAGATCCGGCTGCTTTGCGTTATGCTCATATCATCGCTCCAAACTCATCCGTGAAGGGCTTTTTCATAGACCCGATAGGTGGCGTCCGCCATTTTGTGGACCTCAAACCGGGTCTCAATATTGGAAAGGGATTTTACCTTACAGTCTTTCAGGAAACCGGGATCTTCCAAAAAGCGCCGCATCGCCCCCGCCATGGAATCAGGATCATCATATACAACCAGCAAACCCCCGTCATCAGGGCCTTTGATGATGTCACTGTTCCCTCCCATATCCGTGATGACCGCCGGGAGCCCCGCCGCCATAGCCTCCACGATGAGGAAGGACAACGCCTCATGCCGGGAGGAATTGATGTAAAGGTCAGAGCCTTTATAGAGGTTCTTGATGTCCTTTCGGAACCCGATAAACTTTACCTGTTCATCTGTGAGTCCAAGTTCCGCCGCCAGAGCCTTTGTGGGCTCCAGCAGGGGGCCGTCTCCCGCCAGCACCATGGTAAAGGGCCTGTCCGTCAGCCCGGTCAGCCGCTTCAGGGAGCGGATCAGATAGGCGTGGCCCTTATCCTCCGCAAAACGGGAGGCGCACAGCATGACGAACCGGTCTTCCGGAATACCCAGCTCGGCCCGAAGGGTGGACTCCGACCGGTCCCCCGCCCAGGCGTCCAGGTCCACCGCGTTGAAAATGACCTGGATGTGGCCGGCCGACCAGCCGTTGGCCACCAGCTGCTCTTTTCCCTTGTTGCATACCGCAATCATCTGATCCTGCCGCTTGTCCAGCAGCTGATTGGACAGCCGGGTAACCGCGTCGTTGGCCAGGATAAAATGGTTGGTGTAGACCACCCGGATCTTCGGATGATAGCTTTTCGCCAGCATGGCAATATAGTTTTCCCGCAGATAGTGGCAGTGGATCAGGTCAATGTCCCATTCCCGGCACAGGGCGGCCAAGGCTTTGGCGGCCTTACGGTCAAACCGGCTGGACATGGTGAGCTGCCGGACAGGTACTCCCATGGCCTCCAGCCTCTCCACCAGAAGCCCGCCTTCGTTATAGGCGAAATAGGGCTTCACTCTCCCGTCGGCGGAGAGATACCTCACCAAAGTCTCCACATACCGCTCAGTCCCCGCCTTGCCGGCGTAGTTGAGCAGATAGAGCACATTCATCCGGGACGCTCCCTTCCATTCATATTGTCCTCTATTTTACAGGAAAGCATTCGGGAAATCAACCGGCTTTTCCGCTCCGGCTGAAAAAGAGGCGGACGCCCCGGAATCAGCTTTCCGCGGCGTCCGTTTTTCTCTTGGATTCAGATGGCGTTTTTCAGTGTCTCCGCCATATCGGTGTGCTCCCAGGGCAGGTCCACATCGGTGCGGCCGAAATGGCCGTAGGCCGCGGTCTGCTCGTAGATGGGACGGCGCAGGTCCAGCTTCTCGATGATCCTGGCCGGGCGCAGATCGAAGTACCGGTTCACCAGCTCGGACAGCTTCTCATCGGAAACCTTGCCGGTGCCATAGGTATCGACCAGTACGGAAACGGGGTGGGCCACCCCAATGGCATAGGCCAATTCGATCTGGCACTTCCGGGCCAGGCCGGCCGCCACGATATTCTTGGCCACGTAACGGGCCATATAGGCAGCGGAGCGGTCCACCTTGGTGGGATCCTTGCCGGAGAAGCAGCCGCCGCCATGGGCGGCGCTGCCGCCGTAAGTATCCACGATGATCTTGCGTCCGGTGAGTCCGGTATCGCCCACCGGGCCGCCCACCACAAACCGGCCGGTGGGATTGACAAAGAACTTGGTATCTTTGTCGATATACTGAGCGGGGATCACCGGCTTGATGATCGTCTCCACCACCGCTTCCCGCAGGTCCTTCAGCGCGATGTCCGGATCGTGCTGAGTCGAAACCACAATGGCCGGGCAGCGCAGGATCTTCCCGTTCTCGTCATATTCCACGGTGACCTGGCTCTTTCCGTCGGGACGGAGCCACTTGAGTTCCCCGTTTTTGCGGACCGCCGCCAGCTTGCGGGAGAGCTGATGGGCCAGTTCAATGGGAGCGGGCATCAGTTCGGGGGTCTCATCGCAGGCGTAGCCAAACATCATGCCCTGATCGCCGGCGCCGATGAGATCGGCCGCATCCGTGGCGCCGTTCTGGACCTCATAGGACTGATTCACGCCCATGGCGATATCGGGAGACTGCTTGTCGATCGCGGTCATCACCGCGCAGGAGCGGTAATCGAACCCATAATCCGGGTCGGTATAGCCGATGCGCTGAATGGTCCGCCGGGCAATATCGGCGATGTCGGCGTAATGGGAAGTCGTGATCTCTCCCATGACCACCACCATACCGGTGGTGGTAAAAGTCTCACAGGCCACGTGGGCAGTGGGATCCGCGGCAATGATGTCATCCAGAACAGCATCGGAGATCTGGTCGCACACCTTATCCGGATGCCCCTCAGTAACAGATTCAGAGGTAAAAAGTCGCTTGGCCATTGGAATCATCCTTTCTGTTTGGGAAAACAAAATGCTCTGTCCAAAAGACAGAGCATAGGCTTTCCTATCCTCATCTTTCGATTTCTTCGCCGGACTTGGCACCTTGCAAAGCAGGTTGCCGGGCTTCATCGGGCCGTTCCCTCCGCCACTCTTGATAAGGCAATATGAAATTGTCAAGACGTATTATACATACGCCGTGCAAAAATGTCAAGGGGAGCGCCCGGACGGTATTGCAGGGTGAAAAACAGACCAAATTCCGGGATATTTTCGGTGTTTTTTGCATTTTATTATCTTATCAGGGAAGGAGCGGACGTGAAGGCGCGGTCTGAGGCAATTATGAAGAAAAATAAAAGATAGAAGGCTGGGCGGAGTATCTTTGCCATTAGGGACACAGCCGGCAAACATGCTCAGCGCATCCCGCGGGCACAGCTTGCAAACCGGCCCGGTATCTGCTACAATAGAAAAAATATGTGAACTGAGGCGGAGCGTATCGCCCCGCTTTTGGGAGGGATATCTATGCCGCGCGCCGGGTTGATCACCTTCCACTTCGCCCACCATTACGGGGCCCAGCTTCAGGCTTACGCCACCATGAGGGCCATCCAGTCACTGGGGGTCGAGTGCGAGATCATCGACTACCGTCTTCCTCACACCACCCGTACCAACCAGCTTTTCAAGTCCGGCCACTCTATCCGGGCTCTGGCGTCCAACGCCCACACCACCCTCCACTACGGACCTCTTCGGAGCCGCTTTCAGCGTTTTGAGGATTTTGTGGAACAGGAGATGATCCTCTCCCCCCGGAGGTACACCTCTTATCAGGAACTGGAGGCAGATCCTCCCGTCTATGACGTGTACGTATCCGGCAGCGATCAGATCTGGAACCCCTATATCTTTCAGGATAGGCAGTTTGACCGCTCCTTCCTGCTGGGCTTTGCCGGAACGGGACGGCGGATCGCCTATGCCCCCAGCCTGGGAGTACCCGAGCTGCCTCCGGATAAAATGCGGGAACTTCAGGAGCTGGCAGCTCCCTTCTCCGCCCTTTCTGTCCGGGAACGGCGGGGACAGGATCTTCTTCTGCGGGCTGTCGGACGGAAAGCGAGGGTCGTCCTGGACCCCACCCTTCTGCTCACCGGGGCAGACTGGGCCCAGCTTGCCCTTCCTCCCCGGATCAAGGGCCCCTATATTCTCTGCTATTTTGTCTCAGACCCGGGCGAGGCGGCCCCCTACGCGCTGGCCCTCTCCCGGCACACCGGCTATCCCATCGTACAGTTGGCCGGAACCCGGCGGAAAATCCCCGGCGCTCAGGAAATCATCTTCGATGCCGGTCCCAAGGAGTTCCTGGGGCTGTTCCAGCACGCCGCCTTTGTCTGCACCAACTCTTTCCACGGCTCCGTGTTCTCTCTTCAGTTTCAGAAGCCCTTCTTTACCTCCATGTCTCCCAAGGAGCGGGCAGAACCCACCTTCTCCCGGATTTACAGTCTGCTGGACCGACTGGGCTGCACTGACCGCATCATCGGTCTGGATGCCACGGCGGCGGTAGATGCCCCTATGGACTACCAGGCCGTCAACTGCCGTCTGGAAGAGGCCCGGGCCGACTCGCTGTCCTATTTAAAGGCCGCCCTGGAGGGGACTCCCCTTCCGGAAGAGCCGGTCCCGACGGCTGTGCCTCCCAAAAAGCCGGTCCTCTGTCCGGCCGCCGCCTGCACCGGATGCACCGCCTGCGCCTCCTCCTGCCCGGTTGGCGCCATCACCATGGCGCCGGATCCGGAGGGATTTCTGCGGCCCCAAATCGGAGATACTTGTATTCTGTGCCGCAAATGTGAGGCGGTCTGCCCCGGCCTGCGCCCCCCCGAGACCGGCCCCTCCCCCGCTCTGGCCTATGCCCTCTGGAACAAAGACGAGACCGTCCGGGAGCAGAGCTCTTCCGGCGGTTTCTTCTCCCTGCTGGCTGACCGCACTCTGGAACAGGGAGGCGTGGTCTTCGGTTCCATTCTGGAAAACGGACGCACCGCCCGGCACGTCTGCGCCCGGACCGCCGGAGAGGCGGCCCCCATGCGGGGCTCCAAATATGTCCAGAGCGACCTCACCGGCATCTTTCCTCAGGTCCGGGCCTTTCTGGACACCGGCAGGCCGGTGCTGTTCAGCGGAGTCCCCTGTCAGGTGGACGGTCTGCGGCGGTACCTGGGCCGGGACTATGACAATCTGCTCACCTGTGATCTGGTGTGTCACGGGGTGCCTTCCCCCGCCGTCTTCGAGGCCTGTCTGACCCGGTTGGAAGAGGCACAGGGCGCAGCGGCGGTCAACGTGCGCTTCAAGGACAAGTCTCACGGCTGGCAGCACCCCTGGTTCACAGTGGATTTTGCCGACGGCGGCCGGTATACACAGGATTTCAACCGCACCGCTTATGGCCGGGGCTTCGGGATGCAGCTCTTTCTGCGTCCCTGCTGCGCCCAGTGCATGTATACCGACCCCGGCCGGCGGCCCGCCGATTTCACGCTGGCCGACTTCTGGGGGCTGGACCCCAAGCTGGAGCTGCCCACTGACCGGTCCAAGGGGATCTCCATGGTTCTGGTCAACTCCCCCAAAGGGGAAACCGTCTTTTCTGAGCTGAGGCCCGGCTTCGGCTGCGCGGAGCGCCCCCTTGAGGAGGCCACGGCCGGAAACCCCCGACTCCTCTCCCCCCTGAAGGCCAACCCAAAACGGGCCGCCTTCTTTGCCGCTTTCCGGACTCTTCCCTTTGCAGAGGTGGAACGGCAGCATCTGTCCCAGCCGCCCCTGCCCTACCGCGCGGCGGCCAGGGTCCTCACTCCCGCCATGAAAGAACGTATCCGCAAAATTCTGAAATAAATCAATCTGCGAAAAAGAGGTAAGGCTTTTGAAACGAGAACCCATTGACGTCCGCCTGGACCGCTTCTGCCGGAATCATCCCAACTTCGGCATTCCCCATCTGATGAACATCGTGGTCGCCGCCACCGTCCTGGTCTACCTGCTGGATATGTTCAGTCTCGGCAGTGCCTCCGCCCTTCTGTCCTTCAGCCGGTACGCCATCCTTCATAAATTCCAGCTCTGGCGCATTATCACCTTTGTATTTGTACCGGAGGGCAGCTCCCTCGGCGTCTTCGGCTTCGCGGTCTCCCTCTACTTTTACTGGTGGATCGGGTCCATGCTGGAACGGGAATGGGGCTCCGCCCGGTTCAGCCTGTTTTATTTCCTCGGCGTTCTGTTCAATGTCATCTTCGGCTTCCTAGCCGGTTACTCCAGCGTCTTTTATCTCAATCTGTCCCTTTTCTTCTCCTTCGCCGCCCTCTATCCCGATATGCGGGTTCTCCTGTTCTTTATTATCCCGATCAAAGTCAAGTGGCTGGCGGCTGTTGACGCGGTGTTTTTCGCCCTGTCCATCGTCACCAGCCTTCTGCGGCTGGATATCGTGGGCGCTCTGCTCCCCGTCATCGCCGTGCTCAACTTCCTGCTCTTCTTCTGGTCCGATTTGACAGACGCCGTCAACCGTCGGCGCCGGAGGCACCAGCACCAGCACTCCCATCAGACCATCAATTTCAAAAAGGCTACCCAGCAGGCCCAACAGCACAAAGGCTATATCCACAAGTGCGCCGTATGCGGCAAAACCGACACGGACTACCCTGATCTGGAGTTCCGCTACTGCTCCAAATGCAACGGTTACTACTGCTATTGCCCCGAGCACATTTTCAATCACGTGCATATTCAGTGAAACAGGCCGGCGCCTCTACCGGCCGGACCCATTTTCATAAGGAGGACTTCCGATGGCCGTCGGTATCCTTTACGCCATGAAAAAAGAGGCCGCCGGGCTCCTCACGAACCTGGACAGCCCAAGCGTGATCTCCGGAATCCCATGCTGGCCTCTCCCCGGCGGCCACGTCCTGTGCGCAGGCGGGGTGGGCAAGGTAAATGCCGCCATGGCCGCCCAGCTCCTCATTGACCGCTTCTCGGTCACGGAGATCCTCAACCCCGGCTGTGCCGGAGCCCTCACCGATCTGCCCTTTGGGACCATTGTAGTGGGCTCCGACTGTGTCCAGCACGACGTGGACACCACCCTCGCCGGTGATCCCCCGGGCTTTGTCTCCACTGTCGAGGTGGTCCGTTTCCCCTGCGCCCGCTCCGGTCAGACTGCGGAGACGCTGAAGCGGAAGGGACTCCGCGCCGTCACCGGCACCATCGCCACCGGGGACTGGTTCGGCCGGGACTATCCCCGGGCGGAGAGTATCCGGGACCGCTGGGGCGCTCTGGTCTGCGACATGGAGGCCGCCGCCGCCGCCCAGGTCTGCCTGCGGAACGGCATCCCCTTTCTGGCGCTGAAATCGGTCTCTGACCATCTGTTCTCCCCCTGCCAGGAGAGAGAATATACGGAACATTTCGGGGGGGCCATGGCGTCTCTGGACGCCGCGGTCACCGCCTGTCTGATGGAGGAATCAATATGGAACGCATCGCCAGCTTTTCCGTCGATCACAACAAACTGAAGCCGGGCATGTACCTCTCCCGCGTAGACGGGGATGTGGTGACCTATGACCTGCGCTTCAAGGTGCCCAACAGCGGCGACCTTCTCTCCAACGCCGAACTGCACTCGGCGGAACACCTGCTGGCCACCCTTCTGCGCAACTCGGAGCACAGAGACGCCGTGATCTATTTTGGGCCCATGGGCTGTCAGACCGGGTTTTATCTCCTGGTGGACGGTAGACAGCTGGACCACGCCGGCGCCATCGGCCTGATGCGGGAAGTCTGCCGTCAGGGGGCCGGTTTTACGGGCGAAATGCCGGGCAAAAGCGCCGCCGAGTGCGGAAACTTCCGCAACCTAGACCTGGAGCTGGCCAAACGTCTGTGCCGTTTTTACGGCGATCTGATCCGGGACTGGACTGTGGACCGCCTTTCTTATGAAAGCTGAACGGTTCCCAACAAGCAGAGGCCCTGCCGCGCTTACCCGGCAGGGCCTCTGTTTTACAGGCGCTCGATCTCCTGTTCCGCTTCCCGCAGAATCGCCTCCACGTCGTTTCCGATGACGTCCAGCCCCTCCGCCGAGATGCACCGCGTCTCCCGGATCCCGTAGAAGTTTTCCGCCAGAGCCTTCACATAGCCAAATCCGAACTCCGGGAGAAAGGGCCCGCCCGCCGTGGTCACATAGTAGAGCTTCTTTGCCCGGCACAGGCCCTCCGGGATTCCCTCCTCCGTATATCGGAAGGTGACGCCGGTCACGGTCACCATCTCCAGATAAAGTTTCACCAGCGCCGGGAAGGACAGATCCCAGAAGGGCGCTGCCAGCACGATCACATCCGCTTCGGCAAACTGCCGGGCCCAGCGGAAAAGCGGATCGGCCAGGTCTCCCCCTGCAAGCAGCCTGTTCCTCCGCTCCAGCAGCTCACGGTCCAGCGGGTGGAGACCCGCCTCCTCCAGCTTCAATTCCTCCACCTGTCCCTCCAGACGGCTCAGGAGCCGCCGGGCCAGCCGCAGGGTCCTGGAATCGGGGCGCACACAACCATTGACAAACAGGATCCGATCCATACAATCTCCGCCTTTCTGTTTTTCAAGCACACTTTTGCAGACTTCGTCTCGCACGGTTCGGAAATCATTTTTCTCTGTAAAAATCACCGGGGGAAAACGTTTTCTGTTCTTAATTATACTCCCACTTTTGTGATATGGCCAGTGCCGGCGTAAACCTGTCGCATTTTCTATATTCTCCCAGGGCCTTTAAACCGGGGAAAACTGTCTGTTCTCTGATGGGAAATCCGTCTGATGGCGGGGCAAAAGCCTTGCCTTGCCGGGCCTCAGCATAGAGAAAAGGATAAGCAAAGCATAATTGATTGCATCAAACAAGAATTTTCGGGGGCAGTTCATATATGATCGGAGATATTGTAAAAGTAACCGTTGACAGACCATGGAGAGTTATCATCCAGAACATAAAAATATGTATTATCCCATTAACTATGGATATGTAGAAGGAATAATGGCCCCTGACGGCGACAAACAAGATGCTTATATTTTAGGGGTGGACAGACCGGTAGACGAATTTAAGGGCAAGATCATTGCAGCGATTCATCGCTATGACGATGTTGAGGAAAAATGGGTAGCGGCACCCGAGGGACAAACATTTACAGTTGATGAAATAAAAGCGCAAGTCGCTTTTCAAGAACAATATTTTAATTCCGAGATTAGACTGTGCGGTCGTTTACACGGATAAAAAAGAGGGAACCGGTTTCCCGATTCCCTCTCAAAAAGTGCTTGATTATCCGGTTTGGATTAGCCGAAGTAGCGCTTCAGCAGGCCCTC
>JAQXNP010000136.1 GCA_029098065.1 Clostridiales bacterium
ACCCGGATGCCGGTGGCGTAAAGAAGCTCTAACATGGCTTTATCCCGACAGCCCTTGGCGTCATGGGGATCCGGCTGTTCCAAAAACAGCTCCACTTCTTTCCCGGTCAGGATCTGAGGCAGCTTTCGGGCTTCCTTTTCCAGCGTGATTCCCTTTGCCGGGTTGGCTGATACCACCCCTCTTCCCTGAAGAAAAGAGTAGAAGGATTTCAGAGAAGCCAGAGAACGGATGACGGTGGCGTTTGACTTTCCGAGGCTGGTCAGGTGCCTGATGTAACGCTCGATATCGACCCGGGCAGCCTGCTCAGGGAAAAGCGCCTCTGTCTCCAGCCACTGCGAATATTGATGTACGTCCCGCAGATAGGAACTGACCGTATTGTCGGAGGAGTGCTTTTCCTCCTCCAAAAATCGCCGGTATTCAGCCAGATAGTCCATCCGTTCACCTTCTTTCCCCGCCGAATTCTCTCATGAGAGCAGAGCCCCCGCCGCGCCCGATACCAGAACGGGAATGACCTGATGTTCCAAGAAAATACAAACCACTACGGCAGCGGCACACCCTCCGCACCGCAGAAAATAATCACGATGATAGGGCAAACTACGCCCCCCCTGAGCCCCGCTCCGGCAGGCCAGGCTCCAGGCCGCAGAAAAACTCTGGGCAGCCATCAAAAGAAAGACGGGAACCGACAGCAGCCCGGGAATGCCCAGCAGTAAAAAAGCGACACTCAAACCTGCACGGCCATAGACCCGCGCAAAGGAAGAGATGGAAAAGGCGAGAAAAAAGCCTCTGAGCACGGAAAGGGCAGGGATACCCAGAAGGCCAAGGGCAGTAAACCCCAACAGAAAAAGGGCGCCGGGCCAGCGGGCGGTCCTCCAGATGAGTCCCGGTAAGTCCGGAAGGTTCAATGCGCCATCCTGAGCGGAGGACAAAAAAGCGGCGAGGTAGCCGGAGAGGATCTGATCTCCTCCGCGATCCGCCTGAAAAGCCAAAAAACAGCCCAGCAATCCACCGAGGGCAAAAAAGGCCGCCGTCACAACGAGGGCGGGCGTGCCCTCCGTCGTCGGCGAACCCCAGATTCCCGCAACCGCTCTGCGCACATGCTCACCCCCTTGGCATACTCTATGTTTTCGGGGACAAGGTAATGCGCATTGGTGAAACGATTCTGAAAGTATTTTTATTCTAATCCTCTTTGACCGTTGGCGCAAGACCTTTTTTTCAAAATTCAGTTATGATCGGATTTTATGTAAATTATATTATGTTAATTTGGTTGAACAGGCAAGGAGTCTCGAATACCGTCCTCCAAAGGCAAGGAAAGCCAGCACAATATATTGTGCTGGCTTGTGGTATGCAGCCACATTTCCTAAAGCTTCGTCGATTACCGATTGTAATAATACAGAACGGATAGACTTTTGGCTCAAAGCCTATCCCGGAGTTTTTGGCATGGTGTACCTCAAGGAAGGAGGTCCTCCCCGTTTCATCGGCTCCGACGTCTGGCGGGACGGCGCTTTTCCTTGGGGCCGCGGCCTAGGATTCCGGCGGCGGCTCCCCCGCACAGGGCGCCGCACAGCAATCCCGTTCCCCCGTTTTCAATGGCCATGGTGTCATAAATCAGCAGGCCCAGGGTGAGCTCCATCAGGAACAGCACGCCGCCCACAGCCAAGCCGGTGAGAAACCGTCCGGCGGGACAGCGGCGGACGGCAAACAGGCCGCCAGTAAATCCTCCCAGCACACAGGCCACTACTGTAAGCTGATAACGCAGGTCCGGATCCAAAAGCCCCTGAGACACTCCGATGGAGGCCAGAAACAAGAAGATCAGGCACACGCACAGAGCAAATACCCCACCCAGGAGCACTGCCTTACAGCAGCGCAGGAACCGATCACCGGAGACTTCCTCTGTTTTTCGCATAAAAATACCCTCCCCACAAGGTCTCTTTTCAAGATGATCCTATGCGGGGAGGGGGGTGTACATGTCTGCTTTCTCAGTTGTTGTTATCCGTAGTCTGAGTACCCTTGCTGGATACAGCCCACTTGGTGAACTCAATACGCACCCGGTCGGCGCCGGTCTCAAGGACAATGGTGTTCTCTTTTACGGCACAGACAGTGCCCACAATGCCGCCGATGGTGGTAATGACATCTCCCACCTTGAGGCTGGAGCGCATTTTGTCCGCTTCCTTCTTCCGCTTGTTTTCCGGCCGGATGAGCAGAAAATAGAAAATGGCGATCATGGCCACCAGCATAACAATTGTTGCGAGATCCAATGTAATTCCCTCCAAAATCAATTTATAGAAACAAAGTAAAAATAGTATAGCCTAAATAGGGGAATTTTGCAAGGCCTTATTCAAATTTATATTCTCCGGCCCAGCTTTTCGCTGTATTCGGTCCGGAACTCGGAAAAGGTTCCCTGATCCAGCGCCCCACGGATACGCTCCATCAGGGTGTTATAAAAGTGGAGGTTATGAAGGACTGCCAGCCGCATGGCCAGCATCTCTCCCGCCACGAACAGATGACGGAGGTAGGCCCTGGAGAAAGAGCGGCAAACAGGACAGTCACAGGCGGGATCAATCGGGCTGTCGTCCAGCTTATACTTCTCATTCTTGATGTTAATGGAGCCGTCCCAGGTATAGAGCCGGCCATGGCGGGCGTTCCGGGCCGGCATGACACAGTCGAAAAAGTCCACGCCCCGGGCCACCGCCTCAATGATATTGGAAGGAGTGCCCACTCCCATGAGATACCGGGGCTTATCCGCCGGCATGTGAGGCTCCACAGCATCGATGATGTCGTACATCACCTGGGTGGGTTCCCCCACCGCCAGGCCGCCGATGGCGTAGCCCTCGCAGTCGATTTTTTTGATCTCCTCCATGTGCCACACACGCAGATCGGCATATGTGGCGCCCTGGTTGATGCCGAAGAGCATCTGATGGGGATTCACCGCGTCGGGCAGGCTGTTGAGCCGGTCATGCTCCGCCTTGCAGCGCGCCAGCCAACGGGCGGTCCGCTCACAGGAGGCTTTGGCATAGTCATAAGCGGCGGGGTTTTCCACACATTCATCAAAGGCCATGGCGATGTCGCTTCCCAGGTGAGACTGGATCTGCATGGACTCCTCCGGCCCCATAAAGATCTTCCGGCCGTCAATGTGGGAGGAAAAATAGACTCCCTCTTCCTTGATCTTCCGCAGGCCGGCAAGAGAAAACACCTGAAAGCCCCCGGAATCCGTCAGGATGGGGCCATCCCAGTCCATGAATTGATGGAGGCCGCCCATTTGTTTTACCACATCGTCTCCAGGACGCAGATGAAGGTGATAGGTGTTGGACAGTTCGATCTGGCATCCGATGTCTTTCAGATCATGGGCAGACACCGCTCCCTTAATGGCTCCCTGCGTGCCCACATTCATGAACACGGGGGTCTGGACCGCGCCGTGAGCGCAGGTAAAAACGCCCCTCCTGGCTCTTCCTTCCGTTTTAACTACTTCAAACACAGAAAAACTCCTTCATTTATGGGAATTGAAAAAAGCTGCCAGCCCGGCTTTTCGCTCCGGCGGCAGATCCTTTTGGGAATACCCGCCGCCGCGCCGGCCAGAGCCTGAAGCTGATGGAGGCAGGCGCCGCCGTCCACCTGAAGACGGATCCGGAGCCAGGCCTCCTCAGCCCCAAAGACCGCAGAGCTTCCGGGCTCTCTACGCCGATTTTCTTCAAATTACCCGCCAGCATGGGCCCGATGTTGGGCAGGTCGGTAAGCTCCACAAAAATTCTCCTCAATAGATGAACATCGCGTCGCCGAAGGAAAAGAAGCGGTACTTCTCCCGGACCGCTTCCTGATACGCCGCCAGCACGTGCTCCCGCCCCGCCAGAGCGGACACCAACATGATCAGCGTGGACTCAGGCAGATGAAAATTGGTCACCAGACAATCCAGAACTTTAAACCGGTAGCCGGGGTAAATGTAGATATTGGTCCACCCGGCGCTCTCTTTCAGAGTTCCATCCCCGGCGGCCCAGCTCTCAATCGTACGGCAGGAGGTAGTGCCCACGCAGATGACCCG
>JAQXNP010000137.1 GCA_029098065.1 Clostridiales bacterium
TATGTGATTCGTCCTTGACAGAAAATATCTTTCTGTCAGGGACGTTTTGTTTTTTAAAACTCCTTTGACAGAAAACAGTCAAAGGAGTTTTCCTTTTGCGCAGGAGGTAAGATCATGACCATTTCCCCAAGCCTTAGCGACGCGAAAAAGATTGCGGCTGACGGTCAGTACAACGTGCTGCCGGTCAGCTGTGAGATCCTGTCGGACTTCATCACCCCGATTGAAACCATGAGGATCCTGAAGAATGTTTCAACCCACTGCTTTCTGCTGGAATCCGCTATGGCCAATGACAAATGGGGGCGGTACACATTCCTCGGCTTTGATCCGAAACTGGAGATTACCTGCATTGACGGGGAAATGAAGGCCGGCAACCTCAGATTCCGGACGGATCACCCGTCTGACTATCTGCGACAGATTCTGGCCGATTATAAGAGCCCGCGCTTTGACTACCTGCCGTCCTTTACCGGCGGGTTGGTGGGCTATTTCTCTTATGACTACCTCGGATACAGCGAGCCTGCCATCCGCTGCCATGTGGAGGATACCGAGGCCTTCAAGGATGTCGATCTGATGCTTTTTGACAAGGTCATCGCGTTTGACCATGTCCGGCAGAAGATCATCCTCATTGTGAACGTGCCGCTTACTGATGTCGAGACCGGATATAACAAGGCGGCAATAGAGCTGAAACAGATGGTCGGGCTCCTTCGAAACGGCAAAAAGAAAGAGGAGCCGGGCGGACACCTGCTGGGAGATATTGTTCCGCTGTTTCATCGGGAACAGTTCTGCGGCATGGTGGAACGGGCAAAACGCCATATCCGGGAAGGCGACATTTTTCAGATTGTACTCTCTAACCGGCTGAGCGCCCCCTTTGAGGGAAGTCTATTGAATACATATCGTATACTTCGGACCATAAATCCCTCACCGTATATGTTCTGCTTTTCCGGTACCGATGTGGAGGTGGCGGGTGCCTCCCCGGAGACTCTGGTGAAGCTGGAAAACGGCGTTCTCCACACCTTCCCTCTGGCGGGGACCCGGCCCAGAGGCCGGACGGACGCGGAAGATCAGGCGCTGGAGGCTGAGCTGCTTGCCGATGAGAAGGAGCTGGCGGAACACAATATGCTGGTGGATCTGGGCAGGAACGACCTGGGGAAGATCAGTAAATTCGGCACGGTGCGGGTGGAGAAGCTGCGCTCGGTGGAGCGGTTTTCCCACGTGATGCACATCGGTTCCACCGTGCGGGGTGAAATCCGGGACGAGAAGGACGCGCTGGATGCCATTGGGGCGGTACTGCCCGCCGGGACTCTTTCCGGGGCGCCCAAGATCCGGGCCTGCCAGCTGATCGGGGAACTGGAAAACAATAAAAGAGGGATCTACGGCGGGGCGATCGGATACATCGATTTTACGGGAAACATGGATACCTGTATCGCGATCCGCATCGCCTACAAGAAAAACGGCAAGGTGTTTGTCAGAAGCGGCGCCGGCATTGTGGCAGACTCCGTCCCGGAAAAGGAATTTGAGGAGTGCATCAATAAGGCAAAAGCCGTGATGAATGCCCTGGAGCTTGCAGAGGAGGTGGATCTATGATCCTGCTCATCGACAACTACGACAGTTTCTCCTACAATCTCTACCAGCTCGTCGGAGAAATAGAGCCGGATATCAAAGTGATCCGCAATGATGAGATGACGGTGGAGGAGATCAGGGCTCTGCATCCTGACCGCATCATTCTCTCTCCCGGGCCGGGAAGACCGGAGGACGCGGGCGTGATCATCGATGTGGTCAAAGCGCTTGGGAAGGACATCCCCATCCTGGGGGTCTGCCTCGGCCATCAGGCGATCTGTGCGGCGTTCGGCGGGGTCATTATCTAGGGAACGCGTTTGAAAACGGAAAGGCGTTTATCGCTTTTATTACCTGCGGAGACCCCGATCTTGAGACCACTGCCGCCGCTGTCCGGGCGGCGGTGAAAGGCGGCGCGGATCTGATCGAACTGGGTATCCCGTTTTCTGACCCGACTGCGGAGGGCCCCGTGATTCAGGGGACGAATATCCGTGCCCTGAACGGGGGCGTGACGACGGATCAGATTTTCGCCCTTGTCAGGGACCTGCGGAAAGATGTGAAGGTACCGCTGGTGTTTATGACGTACGCGAATGTGGTGTTTTCCTACGGAGCGGAGCGCTTTATATCCACCTGTCAGGAGATCGGGATTGACGGTCTGATCCTTCCGGACCTGCCCTTTGAGGAAAAGGAGGAATTTCTCCCCACCTGCCGCCGGTATGGGGTTGATCTGATCTCCCTGATCGCGCCGACTTCCCAGAACCGGATCGCCATGATCGCCGGGGAGGCGGAGGGGTTTTTATACATTGTCTCCAGCCTCGGCGTGACCGGAACCCGGAGCGAGATTAAAACGGATCTTGCCTCCATTGTAGCGGTGGTGCGCCAGAATACAGATCTTCCGTGCGCCATCGGCTTCGGCATTTCCACGCCGGAGCAGGCAAAGAAAATGGCGGAAATCTCCGATGGAGCGATTGTGGGTTCCGCTATTATCAAACTGCTTGAGAAGTACGGGAGGGAAGCGCCGCAGTATATCGGCGAGTATGTGAAATCCATGAAAGACGCACTGAGATGAGCTCCTCGTCCGCCCCGGCCCGCCAACAGCAGGCGGGCCGGGGCGGCGATTTTCTTCCGCGCCCAACATTTTTCTGAAATGGCTGTCCCCGCTATTGACTTTGATGGGTGGTCAGAGTTTATAATATCTTTTACATCTTTCTGTAAAGGATATAGAACATGAAAGCATGCAAAGAGATAAAACCGGTTTCTGCCGCGATCGTCTTTTTCAGCAGCGCGCTGCTGGCGTTCGGGCTGTATAATGTTCACTCTCTCTCCGGCGTCACCGAGGGCGGAATCCTCGGACTGACCCTTTTGCTGGAGCACTGGTTTGATCTGTCGCCCTCTGTTTCCGGGATGGCCCTGAACCTGATTTGCTATGGCTTTGGATGGAAGCTGCTTGGCGGGAAATTCATCCTGCTTTCCATCATCGCCGCCGTTGGTTTTTCCGCTTCGTATGGAGTTTTTGAGTGTTTTGATCCGCTTTTCCCGCAGCTCGCGGAGATGCCGCTTTTGGCCGCCGTCATCGGAGCTGTGTTTGTCGGGGTCAGTATAGGGATATCGGTCAGAGCCGGCGGCGCACCCACCGGGGATGATGCGCTGGCCATGAGCCTTTCTTCCGTTATGCACGTGGATATCCAGTGGATCTATCTTGCCAGTGATCTGACCGTCCTTGTGCTGTCGCTCAGCTATATTCCGCTTCATCGGATCATGTATTCCCTGCTGACGGTGATCCTGTCCGGGCAGATAATCGGGCTGATCCAGAAAGTGAATTTGAAATACGACGCAGAGGAATGAGCGGCGCCGCCCTTTTGGCTTCGGGCGCTCGTTTGGGAGCCTTTGAAATTCTGTTCTCGAAATGACGTGAAAAGGCTTCACCTTGAATTGGTGAAGCCTTTTCACAGACGGGCAAACTGGGCGCTGCGTTGGGAATACCTCCGGAGAAAGGCGGCGGTCCGGCGGGTAAACGCTGCGTTTCCATGTATTTTCCGGCGGGTAAATGCAGCATCGGTTGCTCCGGACGGCCTGTTTCAGTACTATCACATGGAAGGAGGCGTATGTATGGACGCGAAACGGATGGGAACATTTATCGCGGAACGCAGAAAAGAACTGGGCCTCACGCAGGCGCTTCTGGCGGAACAGCTCCATGTGACCGATAAGGCGATCTCAAGATGGGAACGGGGGATTGGTTTCCCGGATCTGGGGAATATAGAGGCGCTGGCAGACGCTCTGGATGTCAGTCTGATCGAATTGATACAGGCACAGCGAAACGGCAGTGAAAAGGAGAACATGAGCACAAAAGAAGCGGAACAATTGTTGATCGACACAATTCAATTATCAAAAGCCCCGGACAGATTTGCTGAAAATATCGGAAGAGCTGTTCTGGCAATTTTCGCGATTCTGGCGGCAATGGTACTTTACATGCTTGTTTCGGACTATGAAACAGTCATATTTTCGGTGGGAAGCATCATCACGGGCCTCATTGCCTGGGGAATCCCCGTATGGCAGACAGCCATCGCGAAAACGCGCAGGACTGCTGTTTCCACAGGTTTGAGTCTGGGGGCTGCGCTGTTATCGCTGATGATTCAGTTCCTAGATATTGCGAATGAAGTCCATACGGGCGATATGGCGGCCGTGGAAGATACGATAGATGGGCTGGTCGTAGTTGTGTTTGTTTTTATCGCGGTAACGCTGGTTCTGAATGCCGGCATGGCGGCCTTCTCAAAGTACAGGGAATAATCACAGCGGGGCGGGTGCGAACCGGTTTATCTTTCCCGTATTGCCGCCGATCTTCCCGCCGCCCATTGCGGCGCTTGGCAAAATCAGCGGTGTTTGAGCGGCCCCCGCCTCAGAGGAAAAGGGGCAGCGGCCGGAACACCTTGACTTCATATTCGCCGCATGATAAAATTTCACGATAGAAATTGGGCCATACCCCTTGAAAATGCGGCAGATCTGCATGTGAAGCCGGGCGCGGCGCGGGAAACCGGGAGCGCGGGAAAATCAGACAGTGCCGTTTAAAAATGCCGCCCGGTGGCCGGGCGGCATTTTTACAGAACGATGGAGAAGGAGCTTTTCCCGGCAAACGGGAGAAAGGCCCTGGAGAGGAGCAAGAAAATGGCGCAGGGAAAGTTGTTTCAGATCCAGCGGCTGCCCCAGTTCCGGGAGTCTGACGCCGACGGCCGGATTGGGCTGCGGGGCTATATGAACTGTTTTCAGGATGCCGCCACCCACTACATGCACGACCTTGGCCTGGGGAACGATACCCTGCCGGAGCGATTTGGGACCTGCTGGGTTTTTACCAAGTACAAGCTCCGCCTTTTCCGAAAGGCGGACTTTACCGCCCCGCTCCAGCTGGAGTGTTGGGTAGAACAGGAGAAACGCCGCCCTTCCATACGGCTGACCCAGGATCTGGAGATCTCCCGGGCGGGAGAACTGTGTGCCTGCGGCCGGCTGGAGGAGTGCCTGATGGAGCTGCCGGCAGGGAAGTTCCGCCGGCTGTCTGACATCGGCTTCCCGCTGGAGGCGGCTTTGGACCGTCAGGTGGAGGTGGAGCCCTTTGCCCGCGTCAGGAATCCGGATCTGGAGGATCTGGAGGACCGGGGCAGGCACACGGTGTGCTACACCGATCTGGACAAGAGCGGACACATGAATAACCTGCGGTACGTGGAGGTTCTTCTCAACGCCTTTGACAGCCGGTTCTGGGCGGAGCACTTTCCCACTGATTTTGAGATCCACTATCTGAGCCAGTGCTATGAGGGAGAGGTGCTGACGGTCCGCCGCCGGGTGACGGAGACGGGCGCTGAGGTCTGGGTGGTAAAAGCCGACGGGACGGCTGCCGCCGCGGGGCTGTTCCGCTTCGGGACAGAACAGTGAGCGGGGAACCGGGAGGGCCCCGCGGCAGCGGTCCTTGGAGGCGTGTATGGGAATCCGGTCGGGTTCTCTTCTGAACTCTTTCTTCTGCGCCCTGGGGAGAGCCGGACTTTCATCCGCATCTCCGGATTGACGTTTACAACCGGGAGAGGCCCTGTCAGGCGTCCAGCGCGCGGATCAGATTCACCATCTCGATGGCGCCCTGGGCGCACTCGGCGCCCTTGTTGCCCGCCTTGGTGCCCGCCCGCTCGATGGCCTGCTCGATGGTGTCGGTGGTCAGTACGCCGAACATGACGGGGATGTCGCTGCTCAGCGCCACCTGTGCCACGCCCTTGGACACCTCGCTGCACACGTAGTCATAGTGGCTGGTGCTGCCCCGGATCACCGCACCCAGAGCGATGACGGCGTCAAACTTGCCGCTTTTGGCCATCCTGGACGCGATCAGCGGAATCTCGAAGGCGCCGGGGACCCAGGCCACGCTGATGTCGTCAGGCTGCACGCCGTGACGGAGCAGGGCGTCCTCGCAGCCGCTGAGCAGCTTGGACACGATGAACTCGTTGAACCGGGCGGCCACGATGCCGACCTTAATCCCCTCGGATACCAGTTTTCCTTCAAACAGCTTCATTACAATTTCCTCCTCAATTTTTATTGTCAGATCAGTAGTTCAGCATATGGCCCATCCGGCGCTGCTTGGTCCGCAGGTAGAACAGGTCGTCCTGGGTGGCCTCCATCTGAATGGGGACCCGCTCCACAATCTCCAGCCCGAAGTCAGAGAGCTGGTAGACCTTGTCGGGGTTGTTGGTCAGAAGCCGCATGGTCCGGATGCCCAGGTCCCGCAGGATCTGCGCCCCGGTCCAGTACTCCCGCAGGTCGGGGGCGAAGCCCAGCTTCACATTGGCGTCCACCGTGTCGAAGCCCTTCTCCTGCAGCTCATAGGCCTTCAGCTTGTTGATGAGGCCGATGCCCCGGCCCTCCTGGCGCATGTAGAGCAGCACGCCCCGGCCCTCCGCCTCGATCTGCTGCATGGCGGCGGCGAGCTGCTGGCCGCAGTCACAGCGCCGGGAGCCGAACACGTCGCCGGTGAGGCACTCGGAGTGGACCCGGCACAGCACATTCTGTCCGTCTCCGACGTCCCCCTTCACCAGGGCCACATGGTGTTCCCCGGTCAGGTCGTTGACATAGCCGTAAATCTGGAAATCTCCACAGCGGGTGGGCCTCTTGGCGCAGGCCTGGCGCACCACATGTTTGTCGTGGCGGCGGCAGTAATCCTGCAGGGCCTTGATGGTGATGACCTTCAGCCCCCACTCTCTGGCCTTTTCCAACAGTTCGGTGGTACGCATCATGGTGCCGTCGTCCCGCATGATCTCACAGCACAGGCCGCACTGGGACAGCCCGGCCAGACGGCACAGGTCCACCGTGGCCTCGGTGTGGCCGTTCCGGGTGAGGACCCCTCCCCGCCGGGCCACCAGGGGAAACACGTGGCCGGGCCGGCGCAGGTCCTCCGGCCTGGTGGTCAGGTCCACGCATTTGCGGCAGGTGTAG
>JAQXNP010000138.1 GCA_029098065.1 Clostridiales bacterium
ATCGGCATCGAGAAGTATTCCGATATCAAGGTGGGGGATACCATCGAGGCCTTTGAGATGCGTCAGATCGAAGTACAGTAAAAGCTGGGGGCGGGCGTATTCGCCCGCCCCTTTTTGTTTGCCCCAGTGCCGGACTCCGGCGCCGCCCGCCGGAAAACGCCTGTGCGAAGGTACGGCCCTCCGGGAGCCGGAACCGCGCCACCCGGCGCCCGCCGGAAAGAGAAGTTCCAAAAACCGGCCGGGAGAGCCTGCCGGAGCCATCCGTCAAGAGACTTCCCCCCGGCAGACCGGTTTGATCCGAATGGGTCCACACCCCCTGGAATTCCCCAGACGGCCCGCCGTTTTAACAGATTCCGCCCCCATGGGCGGCCTTTCAAAGGAGAACAATCATATGCCATCCAACCGCATTGGACGTATCAATGAAGAGATCCAGCGCATCCTGTCCGACCTGATCCGCACCGTCAAGGATCCCCGGGTCCACGGGCTTATCTCCATCACCGCCGTGGAAACCACCCCCGATCTCAAATACGCCAAGGTCTTTGTCAGCGTGCTGGACAAGAGCGATATCAATCAGGTCCTCAAGGGGCTCAAGTCGGCCTCCGGCTATCTGCGCCGGGAACTGGGAAAGGAACTCTCCCTCCGGGCCACCCCGGAACCCACCTTCTGCCGGGATGACTCCATCGACAAGGGCGCCCACATTCTGGAGATCCTGGAGAAACTGGACAAGTAAGGAGATTCCGCCATGGCCGTTATCACAGTTGCCGAAGCCGCCCGCTGGCTCAAGGAGCGGGACGTTTTTCTCATTCTCACCCACAAGCGCCCCGACGGCGACACCCTGGGCTGTGCCGCCGCCCTGTGCCTTGCCCTGCGGAAGCTGGGCAAGACCGCCTGGCTCCTCCCCAACGAGGAGGCCACCTCCCTCTTCGCCCCCTATCTGGAGGGCGTTCTGGCCCCGGCGGATTTCACTCCCGCCCATATCGTCTCAGTGGATATCGCCAGCGAGGGACTCTTCCCCGACAGAGCCCTTCCCTACAAGGGAAAGGTAGAGCTGGCCATTGACCACCACCCCTCCAACGAGGGCTTCGCCGCCCTCAACTGCGTGGAGGCGGACAAGGCCGCCTGCGGCGAGATCCTCTACACCCTCATCACCCAGTGGTTCCCCGTCACCGCCGAGGTGGCGCTGCCCCTCTATGTGGCCCTGTCCACCGACACCGGCTGTTTCGTCTACTCCAACACCTCTCCCAACACCCACCGGGTGGCGGCGGAGCTGATGGACACCGGCATTGACGCCGCCTGGGTCAACAAGCGCCACTTCCGCACCAAGAGCTACACCCGGCTCCGGGTGGAGGCCCGCATCATGGAAACGCTGGAGCTCCGGGATGAGGGGCAGACCGCTCTGGCCGCCATCACGCTGGCCGACATGGCGGAGTTCCGCGCCACAGAGGAGGACGTGGAGGATATTGCCGCCTTCGTGGGTCAGCTGGAGGGAGTCCACACCGCCGTCACCATCCGGGAGCTGAAGCCCGGCGAGTGCAAGCTGTCGGTGCGGACCATGGCCGATCTCGACGCCTCCAAGGTCTGCGCCCTGCTGGGAGGCGGCGGCCACGCCGCGGCCTCCGGCTGTACGGTCATGGGCAGCGTGGCAGATGCCAAAACTGCCATCATGGCCGCCATCCGGATGGTGCGGAGCGAGGGCTGAGCGCCCCTATTTCAGGAAACGCGAGGTAACGTTATGCCAAGCGGAATCATTGTCATCCACAAGCCTCCGGACTGGACCAGCATGGACGTGTGCGCCAAACTCCGGGGCGTCTTTCACGAAAAGCGGGTGGGCCACGCCGGGACGCTGGACCCCATGGCCACCGGCGTTCTGCCCGTCTTTGTGGGCCGGGCCACCCGGGCGGTCCAGTTTGCCGAGACCGGGGAAAAGGAATATCTCGCCGGACTGCGGCTGGGCCTGGTCACCAACACCCAGGACACCTCCGGCCAGGTGCTGGAGACCCATCCGGCCATCCCCGCCCGCCCGGCGGTGGAGGCGGCGCTGGCCTCTTTCCGGGGAGAGATCCAGCAGGTGCCTCCCATGTACTCCGCCGTCAAAATCGGCGGGAAGAAGCTCTACGAACTGGCCCGGAAGGGTCAGGAGGTGGAGCGGAAACCCCGGGCCGTCACCATCTACGCTCTGGATCTGCTGGACGAGCTGTCATCCGACGGGGATCTCCTCCTCCGGGTCCGCTGCTCCAAGGGCACCTATATCCGCACCCTCTGTCATGACATCGGACAGGCCCTGGGCTGCGGCGGATGCATGTCCTCTCTTGTCCGGACGGAGGCCTGCGGCTTCTCGCTGGCCGACGCGATTCCCCTGTCCGATGTCGTGGCCGCCGGCGATCCCGTCTCCCTCCTCCGGCCCGTGGATCAGCTCTTCCGGGATCTCCCGGAGGTGGTCCTCCCCCCGGAGCAGGAAAAGAAGTTCCGCAACGGCATGGCCCTTCGGCTGTCCGGTCTCCCCAACGGGTCGTGCCGGGTCTACGGGCAAAACCATGTCTTTCTGGCCCTGGGCCGGGCGGAACGGGGAAAACTTGCCGCTATCAAAAACTTTTTCGAGGTGTGAACATTGAATCCTACGGAACGCAAATTGGTCATTGCCCTGGGCTTCTTTGACGGGGTCCATACCGGTCACGGGGCCCTGCTCTCCCTGTGCAGGCAACGGGCGGAGGAGCTGGGCGCCGTCCCCGCCGCTTTTACTTTTGACGTTCATCCCTCCTCCCTTATTCTGGGTTCTCCCGTCCCCCTGCTGTCCACTCCCTCGGAGCGGGCCGATCTGATGCGCCGGTATTACGGCATCCAGGACGTGATTGTGGCCCACTACGACCAGCGGATGATGAAAACCCCCTGGCGGGATTTTGTCACGGAATTTCTCGTCCGTGACAACGGGGCCGTCCACCTGGTGGCAGGCCACGACTTTCACTTCGGCTACAAGGGAGAGGGCAACCCCCAGCGGCTCCAGGCGCTGTGCGCCGAGCTGGGGATCGGCTGTGACATCGTACCCAAGGTGGAGCGGGACGGCATTACCGTTTCCTCCACCTATATCCGGAACCTGGTGGCCCAGGGGGAAATGGCCCAGGCGGTCCGCTTCCTCGGGCACCCCTACACGCTTACCGACACCGTCCGCCACGGCAAGAAGCTGGGCTCCTCTCTGGGTTTCCCCACGGTGAACCTCCGCTTTGCACCCGGCATGCTCATCCCCGCCCACGGAGTCTATGTGACCCGGGTCATTTTTGAAAATGGGGAAAGCCGTCCCGCAGTGACCAACATAGGCGTCCGTCCTACCCTGGACGACGGAGATGCCATAACAGTAGAGGGTTTCATCCTCCATTTTGAGGGCGACCTCTATGGACAAACCGTCCGGATGGAGTTTTACGACTACTTGCGTCCGGAGCGAAAATTTGATACACTAGAGGAATTGAGGGCGGAAGTGATGAAAAACGCCCGGCAGACCGACGAATATTTTACCCACACCTAAGGAAGACCCACGCAGAAAAAGAGGGGGATACCAAGGATGCGATATCAAAAGATCTATCCCGCGTGTCTGTGCTACTGCGCCGCCCTGCTGATCCTGGCCTTTGTGCTGGACACGCCGGCAAATATCTGGCAGGGGCTTCAGAAGATCGTCCTTCTGGAAGACACGCTCATCACAGACTACATGGAGCTGGCCGGCCTCGGCGCGACCTTTGTCAACTCCGCCCTGGTCCTGCTGGCCAGTCTGCTCATCCTCCGCCTGGTGGAGGATCCCCTCAACGGCAATACCCTGGTGGTGCTGGGCCTGATGGGCGGATTCTCTCTGTTCGGCAAAAATATCTTCAATATGTGGCCTTTCGTGATGGGGGCTTTTCTCTATGCCAGGCTCCGTCACGAACCCTTTGTCAAATACTCCAATGTGGCCCTGATGTCCACCTGCCTGTCCCCCATCGTCAGCTATGTGTGCTTCTACGGCGGCTGGTTCAATTTCTTCCTGGGGATTCTGCTGGGCGTCTGTATCGGTTTCGTTCTGCCTCCCCTGTCGGCCTATACCTTCCGCATCCAAAACGGCATGAACCTCTACAACATGGGCTTTGCCTGCGGACTGATGGCCATGATGGTTGTCCCCGTGATGAATTCCATGGGCAAAGCCCCCTCCACCGTCCTCATCTGGTCCACCGAGTACAACCTGACTTTGGGCATCTTCATGGCGGTGCTGTGCCTGGTGTTCATTATCGTGGGCTTCTTCTTCTGCGGCCGTCCCCCCTGGGCCTCCTGGGCCGGCTACCGGTATCTTCTGAAGGCCACTGGCCGGGCCCCCAATGACTTCCTGCGTACTTACGGCGCCGCCCCCACCCTCATCAACATGGGCGTCAACGGCCTGATCGCCACCGGCTACATCCTGTTGATCGGCGGACATCTGAATGGTCCCACTCTGGGCGGTATTCTCACCATTATCGGCTTTTCCGCCTACGGCAAGCACTGTCTGAATATCGTCCCCATCATGCTGGGCGTGGTGCTGGGCGGCGTGACCATGCAGTGGAACCTCACCGATCCGGCCACCCAGATCGCCGGGCTCTTCTGTACGACCCTGGCTCCCATCGCCGGCTACTTTGGCTGGCCCTTCGGCATCCTGGCCGGGTTCCTCCACTCCTCGGTGGTTCTCCGGACCGGCGGACCGGTGAGCGGGCTCAACCTCTATAACAACGGCTTCTCCGGCGGTCTGATCGCCATTGTGCTCTATCCAATCCTCACCGCCGTCGTACGCCGCCGCCGGCCGGTGCTCCAGGACGAGGATTACTTCGATACTTTCGAACACGACGAACCTATTACGCCCGTGTCCTCTTCCGACTTGAAATCCTGATCCTGACAACATCAAAAAGACCTGGCTTGGAATTTCCAAGCCAGGTCTTTTTCGATTCTGCCGTGATTGCCAAACATCCGCGCCGCCCCATCTGCGATGGGGCCCGGCGTACTGCCCGGACAGGCAGTCCCTTCAATGCAGCGCGGTGCCGTCTCAGAAGTCCGCGCTGCCCACTGTACGGGGATGGGGCAGTACGTCCCGGATGTTGGACACACCGGTGAGATACATTACCAGCCGCTCGAAGCCCAGGCCGAAGCCCGCGTGGCGGCAGGAACCGTAGCGCCGCAGATCCAGATACCACCAGTAATCCTTGGGATCCATCCCCAGTTCCTTGATCCGGGCCTCCAGCAGGTCCAGCCGTTCCTCGCGCTGGCTGCCGCCGATGATCTCGCCGATACCGGGCACCAGGCAGTCAGCGGCGGCCACCGTCCTGCCGTCGTCATTGGCCCGCATGTAGAAGGCCTTGATCTCCTTGGGGTAATCGGTGACGAACACCGGCTTCTTGAAATGCCGCTCGGTGAGGTAGCGCTCATGTTCGGTCTGCAGGTCGCAGCCCCACTCCACCGGATACTCGAACTTGTGGCCGGAGGCCTTCAGGATCTCAATGGCCTCGGTATAGGTCACCCTGCCAAAGGCGGAGTTGGCCACATGCTCCAACCGGTCCTTCAGCCCTTTATCCACAAAAGAGTTGAAGAAATTCATCTCGTCGGGGCACTTTTCCATAACCTCTTTGATGACCGATTTGATCATGGCCTCGGCCACGTTCATGTCCCCCTCCAGGTCACAGAAGGCCATCTCCGGCTCGATCATCCAGAACTCGGCGGCGTGGCGCTGGGTGTTGGACTTCTCCGCCCGGAAGGTGGGACCGAAGGTGTACACATCCCCGAAGGCCATGGCAAAGTTCTCCGCGTTGAGCTGGCCCGACACCGTCAGGCTGGCGGGCTTGCCGAAGAAATCCTGCGTGAAGTCCACCTGGCCGTCCTCGGTGCGGGGCGGCTCGCCGGCGTCCAGCGTGGTGACCCGGAACATCTCGCCGGCCCCTTCGCAGTCGGAGGCGGTGATGATGGGGGTATGGACATAGACAAAGCCCCGGCTCTGGAAAAAGTTATGGATGGCGTAGGCGGCGGCGGAGCGCACCCGGAAGGTGGCGGAGAACAGGTTGGTCCTGGGCCGCAGGTGCTGGATGGTGCGGAGGAATTCCACCGAGTGCCGCTTCTTCTGAAGGGGATAGTCAGGGGTGGAGGGGCCCTCCACCGCGATGCCGGCGGCCTTCAGCTCCAGGGGCTGCTTGGCCTCCGGAGTCAGCACCACCGTGCCGGTGACGATGAGGGCGGCCCCCACGTTCTGTCCGGCAATGTCCTTATAGTTGTCCAGGACGGCGGCCTCCATAACCACCTGCAGGTTCTTGAAGCAGGAGCCGTCGTTGAGCTCGATGAAGCCGAAATTCTTCATGTCCCGGATGGTCCGGGCCCAGCCGCAGACGGTGATTTCCTTGCCGCCGAATTGTTCCTGGTCAGCGAAAAGCTGCGCGATCTTTGTGTGTTCCATGTTGGGTAACTCCCTCTCTACATCGTTGTACGCGTGGAAAGACACTCTTATTATAAGGACTTCCCACTGGATTTACAAGGACGGCTGATGGTTCAGCCGTCCTTTTTTTCGTATTTTTTCAAAAGATACGCCATGGTTCCGTCCACAAGCCGGCATTCACCGGTCTTTTCCGCCCCGGCCGGCCAGGAACGAGGCGGCGAGCAGCCCCGCCATGATCAGAACATACAAAACGTAGAACACCCGCCACACCTCCGCGCCGATGGCGATCCCACCCAGGTAAAACGTGCTCCCCAGGGTGGGACAGGACAGGGCGCAGAACACAAAGACCGCGGCGATCCCCAGCATGACCAGGCTGATCCCCCGCAGGACACGCCTTTTCTTCATGAGAGGCTCACCTCTTCCTTCTCTTTTTCCCGTTTCCTGACTTCCCACGCCGGAGGGCCGCCCCCGCCAGATTGGCCCCCAGGGCCAGGCCGGCGTAAACCAGCCCCTGCGTCCAGTCGCTGGCGGGGGAGGTCCAGAGCAGGTTGGGCAGGAAGGTCAGAAAGGCAGTCACGGGCACCAGGGGGCATACCCCGTACCGCCAGCCCGTGTTTCCCCCCGCCACCAGAGCGGCGAGGGGGTAGAGGACCCAGGGCAGCAGAATGCCGGTCAGCACCGGCACATCGGCGGCGTCAAAGGGGGCCAGCAGCGGCCGCGGAAGCAGATAGACGGCGGCCAGCAGGAGCAGGTAGGGCAGCGTCTCCCGCCAGTGGAAGAGGGACGGGCCGGGAGAGAGCCCCAGCCGCCGCCGGATGGCGGCGGCCTCAGCGTACCAGCCCACCCAGCGTCCCAGCCAGATGAGGCCGTACACCGCGGCCAGCAGGATCAGGCAGGCCGGGATGCAGTCCGCCCCGAAGTTCAGCCCCGCCAGAAGAGCCGCCAATCCCGCAGTCACGGCGAAGTGGGCCAGGGACCGGAGGACCAGCGGCCTGCCGCCGTCGGCAAAGGGCAGCGTGGACACCCCCACCGCGCCGCCCAGCAGGAAAAACAGAGTGAACTGGACAGCCACGGCAAAACCCTCCGATCCCCCCAGCCGGAGCACCATGGCCCCGTCCACCAGCATCAGCTCCCGGAAGGATGGACTGCCCCAGAG
>JAQXNP010000139.1 GCA_029098065.1 Clostridiales bacterium
AGCACGGGGCAATATTGGGAGAGAATTTGGGGCAGATTTTGGTGCCGGTTTTGGGGCAAAAAAGAAGAGTGCATTGGATTTTTTCCAATGCACTCTTTCATTTTCCCAAGGTCAAAATTAACGGACAAACCGCCATTTTTCAGGGGATTGTATCAAGATCACTTTTCCTGTAACAACTTGTTGAGTTCGGCCATGAATGTGCTGATATCCTTGAACTGCCGGTAAACGGAAGCGAAGCGGACATATGCCACCTCGTCTACGTTTTTCAGCCGGTCCATCACCATCTCTCCGATCTGGCTGGAGGGAACTTCCCGGTCCATCTCGTTCTGGAGCGTCTGTTCAATTTCCTCAGCGATCTTCTCCAGGGTACTAAAGGGGACCGGGCGCTTCTCACAGGCCCGGATCATACCGTTGAGCAGCTTGCTGCGGTCGAAGCTCTGACGGCTGCCATCTTTCTTGATGACCACCACAGGCAGGGACTCCATGATTTCAAAGGTGGTAAACCTCTTTCGGCATTTCAGGCACTCCCGGCGGCGGCGAATACTGGTGCCGTCCTCGGCAGGGCGGGAGTCCACTACTTTGCTGTCCAGATGGCCGCAGAACGGACACTTCATAGACCTCACTCCTATGTATCAATTTAATCTATTTTACCATGATTTCTCCCGTTTTGGTATCCCTCAGTTCAAATTCTGATGCTGCCGGGCCGCCCAGAGAGTGTTCCTCATCAGGATTGCCCGGGTCATGGGACCCACGCCACCGGGCACAGGGGTAAGATAGGAGGCCTGCTCCGCCCCACCGGGCGCCACATCTCCACAAAGTTTCCCCGCCTCGTTCCGATTGATAGACACGTCCACTACGACCGCTCCCGGCTTGATCATATCCGCCGTCACCAAACCCCGGTGGCCGGCGGCGCTGACTAGAATGTCCGCCTCCCGGCAGATTTCCTTCAGATTCGGGGTCTTGGAGTGGCAGATCGTCACTGTTGCGTCCCGCTGGAGCAGGAGGATAGCCATCGGCTTGCCCACCAGGTTTGACCGGCCCAAGATTACTGCCCGTTTCCCGGCGGGATCAATGTGATACTCATCCAGCAAAGCCATCACTCCGGCAGGGGTACAAGGCTGAAAGCCCGACTCCCCGATGAACAGCCGTCCGATGTTCATGGGATGGAAGCAGTCCACGTCCTTATCGGGGCGAATGGCCTCCAACACCGCCCGCTCATCCAAATGTTCCGGCAGAGGCAGCTGAACCAGAATGCCGTCAATGTCTTCCCTGCCATTGAGTACAGCAATGAGTTCCATCAGTTCCTCCTGAGTAGTCCCGGCCAAAAGGGTGTACTCTTCGCTGTAAAAGCCGCAAGCCTCGCAGTCCTTTCGCTTTCCGTTAACATATACCTGGGACGCAGGGTCGTTTCCCACCAGGATCACAGCCAGCCCCGGCTTCCGGGGCAAGTTCGCAGCCGCCTCCCGAGCCTGATTTTTGACCTTTTCCGCCAACAGTTTTCCGTCAAGTATGTTCATCAAAACCATCCTTACTGTCGCTTTTGAGAAGTGCCTGCTCCGTCCGCTCTCCTTCGTCTTCTTTGTTTTCTGGTGTGGTCTCGTCGGATCCCTTCATCTGGACGGCCGAGACTTCTTCCGACCTCCAGGCAGCCACCCGGTTCACCCACATATCCTCAGGCCGGTGGGAACGTCGCAGCATCATCACCAACGCCCCCGCAGCGATCACAAATGTCACAACAGCCAGCATCTGGGATACCCGGATCCCCGTGGAGAAAAGGTACAGGCTGTCGGCCCGAAGCCCCTCGATCCAGGACCGGCCCAAGCCGTACCAGGCAATGTATCCCAGAAAAATTTCACCGTCAAACTTCCGCCGCTTGGCAACCACCTGGGACAGCAGCAGAAAACCAAGCAGATTCCACAGGGATTCATAAAGGAAGGTCGGATGAACTTCCAGATACTGATAATTCCCATCCACCAGCTGATAGATACCCATACGCCAGGGCAATGTGGTCTCCGCCCCATAGGCCTCCACATTGACGAAATTACCCCACCGGCCCACCATCTGACCAATCAGCATCCCCTGGGAACCCAAATCCGCAAAAGCCAGAAATGGTATTTTACGAATTTTACAGAACACCAGAAGAGTCAGGGCCGCTGCAATGATGCCTCCATAGATGGCCAGCCCTCCGTCCCAGATCCGTATCATCTTTCCAAAATTGAGAGAACTATCGGCGTTTCGATAGAGGTCGAGATAGAAGACAACATAGTAGATCCGGGCTCCGATAATGGACAGCGGCACGGCGGCGATGAGCAGATCAATCAGGTCATCCTGAGAAATCCCATAGGCATCCGATTTTCTGGAGCAGTAGGCAACCGCGAGCAGGAAACCAACCGCGATAATGATTCCATACCAGTGAATGGGCCAGCCAAAAATGTGAAAAGCGATCTGTTTGACATTAACGGAAAAACCCAGTCCGTTGAACGTAACTGTACTCATTTCGCCGCCTCCTTTGGACGGATGACTGCGAGCGTCATCCCCGGCTCCGTTACCGCACGGCGGATACATTCCTCCACATCGGTTTGAGTGATCTCCTCATAGATCTCTGGAAAAGTCAGATACTGCACCCCGGCAAAATGGGACATGGCTTGATTGATGCAAATATTCTCAAAGGAGTTGAGCCCTCGGACGGCGTTTCCGTAAGCTGCCCGCTTGAGCCGTTGGAAGAGCTTTTCATCGATCCCTTCCTTTGCCAGACGGTGGGCCTCTTCCAGCACAGCCAACCGCACCGACTCCGGGTCACGGCTCTCCCCGCCCGCGCAGAGAAAGGCCGCCCCCGGATAGGCCTCACAGCCATAAGAAAAACTCTCATTGATCAGCCCCTGCTGATAGAGTCTGGCATAGAGCGGGCTGGAGGAACCCAGAAGAGCTTCACATGCCAAATTGCCTGTGAGCTCCCATCTGAGCCACTCCTCTCCCCGTTCAGGAGGTGTATCCTTAAAGCCCAGCTGAAAAATCGGAGTGGACACCGCCATCTCCCTCTCCCAGCGCTTCCGGGCGGCCTCGGGCCCCTCGGACGGTCCGTAGTCCCGCTCCACCGGCCCGTGCCCCGTCCGGGGCAGGATCTCTTCGGCCACAGACGCCACCCGTTCCGGGTCCACGTCCCCAGCCACACAGAGCACCATATTTCCCGGGTCGTAAAAAGCCCTGTGACACAGGTTCAACGTGTCGGCAGTGATATGGGAAATTGACTCCACTGTCCCGGCGATATTCACCTGAATGGGGTTATGGGCGTAGAGTCCCTCCAGCATTCCGTAAAACACCTGAGTATAGGGTTCGTCATCTCCCATACGGATTTCCTGTCCGATGATGCCCTGTTCTTTGTCCACGCTCTCCTGCGTGTAGTAAGGTACCGAAACAAAGGAAAGCAGAATGCGCAGGTTTTCCTCAAACTTCTCGGTGCTCTCAAAGTAGTATCCCGTGAGCGCGGTGGAGGTAAAGGCGTTGGGAGAGGCCCCATTGGAAGACAGCTCCTGAAGCGCGTTGCCGCCTTCGGTATCAAAGGTCTTGTGCTCCAGATAATGGGCTACTCCGGCCGGGGTGTCATGCCACTGGCCGTCCAGGCGGAACCGCATGTCCATTCCGCCGTAGTTTGCGGCAAAAAAGGCATAGCTCTTCTGAAAGCCGGGCTTTCGATCCACATAAATGTGGAGGCCGTTGGCCAGTACCGTGTGATACATGGTCTCTCCCAATCTTGCGTATTGTCTTTCTTCCATACTCACGCCCCGGCCCCCTTCAGGAAATAGACGGTATCCAGACTCAGCTTCCGGGCAGCGGCCACCGCCTGCTCCACCGTGACCAGTTCCACTTTTTGTGCCAGTTCCTCCGGGCTGCCGTCCAGATCCGCCACCGCCTGGCCCAGCCACCAATCCTCCTGACGGCTCTGGCTGTCCAAAACAGTCCGCAGAGAGCTGACCATATACCGGCGGGCGCCTGTTACCTCCCAGTCTTCAAACTGTCCCCTCCGACATGCCTCCAGCTGAGACAGGATCTCTTCTTCGGCCCGCTTCCCATTGGTAAACTCCACACCGGAGGAGACCACCATCAGCCCCTTGTACTTGTGGACCACGGAACCGGCATAATAGCACAGAGACAGTTTCTCCCGCACGTTGAGGAACAGTTTAGAGGTCGTGGTACCTCCGAAGAGCGCGTTGCACAGTACCAGAGCCGGATATTCAGGAGAAGCGGCGGTAATCCCTCCGGTTCGGAACCCCATCGTCAGCTTTCCCTGCGCCACATCCAGAGTCTCCTCCACACGGCGGGGCTCCGCGGCCTGACAGATGATCGAACTTCCCGGAGAATCGTACCCTCCTTCACGGGGCAATCCGGCCAGGGCCTTCTGCATAATGAAGCAGACCCGGTCCGATTCAGCGGAGCCGCAGTAATACAGTTCCACCCGTGCGTGTCCCAAAAGCTCCCGGTAGCGGGCCCACAGGCTTTCCGGCGTCAGGTCCTCCAGATCCCGCTCCCGGCCAAGACGGCCGACTCCATATGGTTCCCCGGCACACATCTCCTCCACCACCCGGTTAGAGGCATAACTCCGCTTATCGTTGATCTCGGCCCGGATTCGGTCTCTCTGATTGGCCTTTTCCTGCCGGGTATAGTCAGGGCAGAACGCCCCGTTTGGAGCGTAGGGCCGCAGCAGCAGCTCACCCATAAGCCCCGCCGCTCCATCCAGAATACCGCTGTTGTCCAAGGTATAGGCGTCATCCAAAAAGCTGCCGACGAAGCCCACGCACTGGGCCTCTCCCTTTTTGCGGATCATCGGCTCAATAGAACCGCCGTAAAGCTGATCCAGAGCGGCTGAAATGGATTGGAGACTGGGATGAAGCTCACTTCCCCGGCGGAGAAGATAGGGAATCAGGGCATTGGCCGCCGCAGTCTCCTCCTCCAGCGGGGAAAGCAGAGTCATGGCCAGCACGGAAGACTTGAACTTCTTTGTGTGGACCGATGTGAGAAACACACCGGGTAAAAGCCGGGTTCTGGTGACAGCACCCATGGAGTCACCTTCCTTTCTGTTTCAACGATGGGTATTATACAACATTTTTTACCTTTTTAAAAGGACTTTATTCGACGACGGTGACTTCTACCCGATGCTCTCCGGAGAGATTCTGCAGTGGAATGTCCTCCACCGGCGTTTCATCCATCCGCATTCCAGCTGTCTCTCCCCGACGGACCGCAATGTGAAGGTTCCACTGTTCCGATCGCCATTGAAGGCTGAATCCCGCCCATCCCGCGGGCATCTGAGGCGAGATGGTCAGTGCTCCTCCCTTTACCTGAAGCCCCAGAAGACCGCTCAGTGCAGTCTGTAGATACCATCCCGCCGCGCCCGTGTACCAGCTCCATCCGCCCCGGCCCAAATGCTGGGGATTGGCGTAGACGTCGGCGGCAATCACATGGGGTTCCGCCTGATATTGCCCCGGATCATGCTTTTCCGGCAGCAGCGCCTGAAGGATCTCATATCCCTCCCCGCTCATGCCGAGCTCATAGCAGGCCAGAGCCAGCCAGACGGCGGCATGGGTATACTGCCCTCCGTT
>JAQXNP010000140.1 GCA_029098065.1 Clostridiales bacterium
GGCGACCTGGTATAAGATCATCTACCTTTATGGCGGCATTACCCGGCTGTCTGAACTCAGAAGTCAGGGGCAGCGGTTTTACAGCGTGGAATTTTCCCAGCAGCTGCCGGAGACGCTCCAGCAGGGTGACACCGGACGGTCGGTGGAGGTTCTGCAATACTGGCTGGCTCTGGATGGCCAGTTCAACGACGCAATTCCCAATCTGGTAATTGACGGCGTGTTTGGACCCACGACCTATCAGGCAGTCCGCGCTTTTCAGGCCTGGACCGGCCTCCCGGTGACAGGCGTGGTGGATCAGAGCACCTGGGACTACCTCTATCGGTCTTTCCGCAGTATTGCGGACCTGGTTTTGAATAATGAGCTGTTGTTCCCGCCTATCCAGCGGGTGACCGGAAACTCCGCAAATGATTACAGCACCTCTACCAGAGGACAGCAGTTCCCCGGCCGCTCTCTTGAACTGGGCAGCAGCGATATGGAAGGGGGAACCTGATATGCCCATCAATGAGACTCGTTTTCTCGGGAACCCGGTCGCCAGCCTTCAGGCCATGCTCCGGGAATTGTCTTTCTACTATAAAGATTTTCCGAGAATCATAGATGACGGCATCTTTGGCCCCGCCACACAGGAGGCTGTCACCGCCTTTCAGCGCAAATTTGGCCTGCCGGTGACCGGCATCGTGGATAATCCCACCTGGGATGCTATCGTACTGTCCTTTAACCAAGTCAGAAAACACACCGCTCCGCCCCTGCTCACTCACGCCATGCCGGACAACGCCTATACCATCTCTCCCGGTCAGCGCAGCGTCTATCTGCTGATGATTCAATCCATGTTCCTGGCTCTCGCCCAAGTGCTGGAGGAAGTCGAGGCCCCGCCGGTAAGCGGACTCAACACCCTTCCCAGCGCCCAAAATGTCCGATGGCTCCAACGCAAGAGCCGCCTCCCTGAAAACGGTGTCTTTGGAAATCAGGAGTGGGATATGCTCACCAGGCTTTATTCGATCTTTCTCCTCCTTGTCCCCAGCACGGATGGAGGCTCTTCACCGGAGGAAGAATAAATCGCTTTACCGTTTCACGTATCATGCTCATTCTGCAAGAAGGACTGCCCATTACGAGAAAGGGCAGTCCTTCTTTATCATTCAGGCAGTCACAGATTGGTATACCCCATCAGGAACGCGTCTACCTCACGGGCGGCGGAGCGGCCTTCCTGAATGGCCCAGACCACCAGAGACTGGCCGCGGTGCATGTCTCCGGCTGTAAAGACTTTGGGAACATTGGTGGCATACTGCCCGGCATCGGTCTCCACGTTGGAGCGCTGATTGACACGGGTCCCGAATGCCTGAGGTACATACTGCCGGGGACCAAGGAATCCAGCGGCAATCAAGAGAAGGTCACACTTCATGACGGTTTCCGTTCCCTCGACAGGCTTCATATCTTTCCCCAGCTTTACCGTCTTGATTGCTGTCAAGTTATTATCCTTGTCCCCGATCAGTTCCGTGACGGTTGTCTCATAAATGCGGGGGTCAGAGCCGAATTTGGCAATGGCCTCTTCCTGGCCGTAATCCGTTTTGCAGACCTTGGGCCACTCAGGCCAGGGATTGTTTTCCGCCCGTCTATCGGGGGCCTTCGGCATCATTTCCAGCTGGTATACGGAAGCGCAGCCGTGGCGGATGCAGGTACCTACGCAGTCATTTCCAGTATCGCCGCCGCCTACAATAACCACATTCTTCCCCTTGGCTGAAATGAATTTTCCGTCCTTCATTCCGGAATTCAGCAGGCTCTTGGTGGTAGCGGTGAGAAAATCAACTGCAAAGTGAACACCCTTTGCATCTCGATTGACTACTTTCAGGTCCCGGGGCTGCCCCGCGCCGCAGCAAAGGACAACGGCATCAAAGGTATCCAGCAGCTCTTCGGCCGTTATATCCACTCCCACATCCACACCGGTTCGGAATGTGATCCCTTCCGCTTCCATCAGTTCAGTGCGGCGCAGCACGATCTCCTTCTCCAGCTTCATGTTGGGAATACCGTACATGAGCAGCCCCCCCACCCGGTCAGCCTTCTCAAATACGGTGACCAGGTGTCCCCTGCTGTTCAGCTGCGCGGCAGCGGCCAATCCGGAGGGCCCGGAACCCACCACAGCTACCCGCTTTCCCGTGCGGGCCTTCGGCGGACGGGGAGTGATCAGGCCATGCTCCCATGCCTCTTCAATAATGCCCAGCTCATTCGCTTTGACGGTCACCGGCTCTCCGTGAAGGCCGCAGGTACAGGCCGCCTCGCACAGTGCGGGACACACCCGGCCAGTGAACTCTGGAAAGTTGTTTGTCTTGAGCAGACGCTCCAAAGCATGGCCGAAGTTTCCGGTATAGACCAGATCATTCCATTCCGGCACCAGATTATGGAGCGGACAACCAGACACCATGCCATTTAGAACCGCTCCCGACTGACAAAAGGGCACGCCGCACTCCATACACCGGGCAGCCTGTTTCATACGCTCCTCTTTGGGGAGTCTGGGATGAAATTCCTGATAATGTTTGATCCGCTCCAGAGGGGCCTGCGCCGGGTCATTTTCCCGGGCATATTCCATAAACCCAGTTGGCTTTCCCATTACCGCTTCCCCCCTTTCGTATTGATATAGAATGCCTCGATTTCTGCCTGTTCCCGGCTCATGCCTTTTTCCTCCATCTGACCGATGGAACGGAGCATCCGATCATAATCATGGGGCATGATCTTCTTGAACAGAGGCAAATAGTCCTCAAAATGATCCAGGATCTCTTTGCCCCAATCAGAACCGGTGGCCGCCACATGAGCTTCAATCATTTTCCGCAGTTCCTCGATGTCATGTTTTTCCGTAACCAATTCCATGGACACCAAAGCTTTGTTCAGTCTCATATAGAGGTCCCGATGCTCATCCAGAACATAGGCCACGCCACCGGACATGCCCGCGGCAAAGTTTTTCCCGGTCGGTCCCAGAATAACGGCCTTGCCGCCTGTCATATATTCACAGCCATGGTCGCCCACGCCCTCTACCACAGCCACCGCGCCGGAGTTCCGGACACAGAACCGCTCTCCGGCCCGGCCTGCGATAAACGCCATACCGGAAGTTGCTCCATAGAGGGCCACGTTGCCGATAATAATATTGTCCTTTGCGGAAAAAGTGGACTTCTTGGGCGGGTAGACGATCAGCCGGCCGCCGGAGAGCCCTTTCCCAAAATAATCATTGGAGTCTCCCTCCAGCTCCAGGGTAAGCCCCTTGGGAATAAACGCTCCGAAGGACTGCCCGCCTCCGCCGGTACATTTGATTGTAAAGGTATCATCAGGCAGGCTCTGGCCAAACCTGCGGGTGATGTCCGAGCCCAGAATCGTACCCAATGTCCGGTCAGTGCTGGACACTTCCAAAGAGACCTTGGCTGTTTTTCCGCTTTCCAGGCTGCTCTTCAGTTTTTTCTCCAGCACCTTGAGATCCACTGTATCCTCAAGCCTGAAATCATATACATCGGCCGGATCAAAGTGATGCTTCGGCGCATCCACATAGGGGTTGTCCAAAATGGCAGACAGATCCACCGTAGCCGCCCGGCTGTTGACAGCGGGTCTGCGCGCTTCCAGAAGGTCGGTCCGCCCAACCAGCTCATCCACCGTGCGGACCCCCAGCTTGGACATATACTCCCTGAGTTCCTGGGCGATAAAGCGCATAAAGTTTACCACATATTCCGGTTTGCCCCGGAACCGTTTGCGCAGTTCGGGGTTCTGCGTGGCCACGCCCACCGGGCAGGTGTCCAGATTGCACACCCGCATCATCACGCATCCCATCGTGACCAGGGGCGCGGTGGCAAAGCCGAACTCCTCGGCGCCCAGCATACAGGCGATTGCCACATCCCGGCCGGACATGAGCTTACCGTCAGTCTCAATGACCACCCGGGAGCGCAGGTCATTCTGAATCAGTGTCTGATGGGTCTCTGCCAGGCCCAGTTCCCAGGGCAGGCCCGCATGGTGGATGGAGGAACGGGGCGCCGCGCCGGTTCCCCCGTCATAGCCGGAGATGAGCACGACCTGGGCGCCTGCCTTGGCCACGCCAGCGGCAATGGTTCCCACGCCGGCCTCGCTGACCAGCTTCACCGAGATCCGGGCCTGCCGGTTGGCGTTCTTCAGGTCATAGATAAGCTGCGCCAGATCTTCAATGGACTAGATATCATGATGAGGCGGAGGGGAAATCAGCGTGACCCCGGGGGTGGAGTGCCGGGTTTTGGCGATCCAGGGATACACTTTCCCGGCGGGCAGATGGCCGCCCTCTCCGGGCTTGGCTCCCTGGGCCATCTTGATCTGGATCTCTTTTGCGGAGACCAGATACTCGCTGGTGACGCCAAAACGGCCGGACGCCACCTGTTTGATGGCGGAGTTTCTGTTGGTGCCCAGCCGTTCCGGCCGCTCACCGCCTTCGCCGGAGTTGGATTTACCGCCCAGCTGGTTCATGGCTTCGGCCAGGCACTCGTGGGCCTCCTGAGAAATGGAACCGTAACTCATCGCCCCGGTCTTGAACCGCTTGACAATAGAATCAACGCTCTCGACCTCATCCAAAGGCACCGGCGTATCTGCATATTTCATTTTCAGCAGTCCCCGGAGGGTGTGCGGCTTTGTCTCATCATCCACCAGAACGGTATACTGCTTAAAGAGCTCGTAGTCTCCCAGGCGGGTAGCCTCCTGCAGGAGATGGATCGTCTGAGGATTATACATGTGATCCTCAGCCCCCGAACGGGCCTTGTGCTCACCCATGGAATCCAAGGTTGGAACACCGCCCAGACCCAGGGGGTCAAATGCCTTGGAGTGGTTCCGGTCCACCAGCTCCTCGATCTCCTTGAGACCAATTCCCTCTACCCGGCTGACTGTGTTGGTGAAGTACTCATCTACCACATCCTTGTTGATGCCGATGGCTTCAAAGATCTGGGCAGACTGATAGGACTGGATGGTGGAAATTCCCATCTTGGAAGCAATTTTCACGATTCCATGAAGAATCGCAGCATTATAGTCATCGACTGCCGCGTGGTAATCCTTGTCCAGAAGCCCCTCATCAATCAGCTGGGCGATGGTCTCCTGAGCCAGATATGGATTGATGGCCCGGGCACCGTACCCCAGAAGCGTGGCAAAATGGTGGACGTCCCTTGGCTCGGCGGATTCCAGGATGATGGACACCGCCGTCCGTTTCTTGGTCCGCACCAGGTATTGCTCAATAGCGGATACCGCCAGCAGGGACGGGATCGCCACGTGGTTTTCATCCACCCCGCGGTCAGAGAGGATAACCACATTGGCGCCATTCCGATAGGCCCGGTCCACTGCCACAAACAGGTGGTCCAGCGCCCGCTTCAGGGAAGTATTCTTGTAATAGAGGATAGAGACGGTCTCCACATGGAAGCCCGGCCGTTTCATGTTCTTGATCTTCATCAGGTCCGTGGAGGTGAGGATCGGATTGCGCACCTGAAGGACCCGGCAGTTAGAGGCCTTCTCCTCCAACAGGTTTCCGTCATCGCCGATGTAGACGGTGGTATCGGTGACCACTTCTTCCCGCAATGCATCAATCGGCGGGTTGGTGACCTGGGCAAAAAGCTGCTTGAAGTAGTTGAAAAGGGGCTGATCCTTATCGTCCAGCACCGCAAGAGGTACATCCGTACCCATGGCCGCCGTGGGCTCCGCCCCGGTCTTTGCCATGGGGAGGATCGTATTTTTTACATCCTCATAAGTATAGCCGAAGGCTTTTTGGAGACGTACCCGCTCTTCCGGCGTGCTGGTCTCTACCTTGTGGTTGGGAATGGGAAGATCGGCCAGATGAACCAGATTCCCATCCAGCCATTCGCCATAGGGCTGCCGGGCCGCGTATTTCTCCTTCAGTTCCTCATCCCCGATCACCCGGCCCTGGAGCGTGTCAACCAGCAGCATCCGCCCCGGCTCCAGCCGGGACTTTTTCACAATCTTCTCTGCGGGGATGTCCAAAACTCCCACTTCCGAGGAGAGGATCAGTTTGTCATCAGAGGTGATGTAATACCGGGAAGGCCGCAGACCGTTGCGGTCCAGAACCGCTCCCACGCAGTCACCGTCGGAAAACAAAATGGCGGCAGGGCCGTCCCAGGGCTCCATGAGGATAGCGTAGTACTGGTAGAGATCCCGCTTGGCCCGGGAGATGGTCTTGTCCCCCTGCCAGGGCTCCGGGATCGTGATCATAACAGCCAGGGGCAGATCCATACCGCTCATGACCAGAAATTCCAGGGTATTGTCCAGCATGGCAGAGTCAGAACCGCTGACGTTCACCACCGGCAGAACTTTATCCATATCCTTTTCCAGAAGAGGCGAGGACATGGTTTCCTCCCGGGCAAGCATCCGGTCGATGTTGCCCCGAATGGTGTTGATCTCGCCGTTATGGAGAATCATCCGGTTGGGGTGGGCCCGTTCCCAGGAGGGATTCGTATTGGTAGAGAAGCGGGAGTGGACCAAGGCAATGGCGCTCTCATAGTCCTCGCTCTGGAGGTCCAGGTAAAATTTCCTCAGCTGTCCCACCAGAAACATCCCTTTATAGACGATGGTCCTGCTGGACAGGGAAACCACATAGGTGTCCCCGCTGGACTGCTCAAAAACCCGGCGGGCCACATAGAGCTTCCGGTCGAAATCGAGGCCCTTGGCCACTCCGGCGGGCCGCTTGACAAAGCCCTGCTCAATATACGGCATCTTGGCCAGCGCCTTGTGACCCAGCGTATCCGGCTGAACAGGCACTGTCCGCCAGCCCAGAAACTCCATGCCCTCTTTCTCCACGATAATCTCAAACATCTTCTTGGCCTGAGAGCGCTTCAGGGTATCCTGCGGGAAAAAGAACATCCCGATTCCGTAATCCCGCTCCCCTCCCAGTTCAAAACTCAGTCCGGCCTTGGAGAAAAATTTGTGGGAGATCTGGAGCAAAATGCCCACGCCGTCACCGGTCTTTCCCTCGGCGTCCTTTCCGGCCCGGTGCTCCAATTTCTCCACAATCTTCAGAGCATCATCCACCGTCTGATGGGACTTACGGCCCTTGATATCCACCACCGCTCCAATGCCGCAGGCGTCATGTTCAAAGGCGGGATCATATAAGCCCTGCTGTCGATATCCCTCTGTTCTTGTCTGGCTCATGATTCATTTCCCCCTCTCGATCCTGCTCTTCCACCCGGCATATTTCTGCCGTTTTCCGGAAAAGCGGATTCAAGGCAATTTGTTTTACAGTACACTCCTGATCCGCTGAACCGCCTCTCTGGTAGCCCCTCTTTCACCAAAGGCGGTAAGGCGAATATATCCTTCTCCACTGGGGCCAAAGCCAGCTCCGGGTGTGGTAACCACTCTGGCCTGATCCAGCAGAAGATCAAAAAATTTCCAGGAACCCAGACCTCCGGGTGTTTTGGCCCATATATAGGGTGAGTCTACGCCGCCTGACACGGTCAGGCCCGCGGCAAGCAGCCCCTCCCGGATGACCTGGGCATTTCCCCGGTAATAAGCCAGATTCGCCTCCACCTGACGGCGTCCCTCCGGGGTATAGACCGCCTCGGCTCCCCGCTGGACCACGTAGGGCACACCGTTAAATTTAGTACACTGCCGGCGGTTCCAAAGAGCGTTGAGGCTGGCGCCATCCCGCTCCAGTTCTTTGGGGATCACCGTATATGCGCACCGGGTCCCGGTAAAGCCCGCCGTCTTGGAAAAAGAGCGGAACTCAATCGCGCAGGTCCTGGCTCCCTCAATCTCGAAGATAGAGTGAGGAATCCCCGGTGTCGTGATGAACGCTTCATACGCCGAATCATACAGGATAACCGCCCCATTGGCATTGGCGTAGTCCACCCATTCCCTGAGCTGTTCCGCAGTAGCGGCGGCCCCAGTTGGATTGCTGGGAAAACACAGATAAATCAGATCCGCCTTTTCCCGGGGAATGGCCGGGGTAAAATCATTCTCCGCCGTACAGGGCATGTAAATGATCCTGGACCACTTCCCTGTCCGGGGATCATAATCCCCTGCCCGGCCTGCCATGACGTTGGTGTCCAGATACACCGAATAGACCGGATCACACACTGCCACGATATTTTCTGGTCCAAAAATATCTCCAATATTTCCGCAATCACTCTTAGCACCGTCGGAAACAAAGATTTCGGACGGATCGATGGTTATGCCCCGCTCCTGATAATCATGAAGCGCGATAGCCGTTCTCAGGAAATCATATCCCTGCTCCGGTCCGTAACCGTGAAAGCCCTCCGCAGTCCCCATCTCATCCACCGCTTGATGCATGGCGGCGGTAACGGCATCCGGCAGGGGGCGGGTCACATCTCCGATGCCCAGCCGGATAATATTGCTGTTCGGGTGGGCGCCCGCATAGACCGACACCCGCCGGGCTACTTCAGAAAACAAATAGCTGCCGGGAAGCTTCTGAAAGTTGGAATTGATATGAACCATGGGTCCCCTCCTTTTAGTGTCCCTCCTGCCACTCGCCCTCAAATACGGTGACGGCGGGGCCGGTCATATAAATATGGCTGTCAGTCTCATTCCAGCGGATATGCAGATCTCCGCCGAGCAGGTGCACGGTAACCTCACGGTCTCCCTTCCCGGCTATGACGGCGGCGACAGCAGCGGCACAGGCCCCGGTACCGCAGGCCAGAGTCTCCCCGCTCCCCCGCTCCCAAACCCGCATATTGAAATGAGTCCGGTCGATCATCTCAATGAACTCCGTGTTCGTGCGGTTTGGAAAAGCCGGATGATGCTCAAACCTGGGACCGATAGACGATAAGTCCAGTTCCTTGATATTCTCTAAAAAAGTAACTGCGTGCGGGTTACCCATGGAAACGGGATAAACAAGATATTCCCCGCCCAGGATATCCAGCGTCCGGGGCTTCTCCGGAACCGGGATCCCCATGTCCACAGTCACCAGATCCACCACTCCATTCCGCACTGACAGCTTCAGGTTTTTGATTCCCGCCAGTGTTTCAATGGAGAGATCCGTTTTCTGAGTCAGGTGCTTTTCATAGACAAATTTACCCACACACCGGATGCCATTTCCGCACATCTCCCCTTCGGAGCCATCCGCGTTAAACATCCGCATCCGGAAATCAGCCCGCTCCGATGAGCAGATACAGATCAGTCCATCACTTCCGACCCCAAAATGCCGGTCGGATACCTCTCGTGCCAGGCCGGGCAGGTCCTCCGGCACATACCGGGTGCAGTCCAGATAGACATAGTCGTTGCCCAGGCCCTGCATCTTGGTAAAATGCATCTGAATATTCCTCCCTTGGAAGTTCAAATGTTCCGATGAGCGGCAGCGCTTTCGTCCGTCAAGGGATCAAGTGTGTTTTCCGCCTGTTTGGAGAGCCTGCCGCCTTTCGGGTGAAAAAGGCGGCAGTCAAGCCGTGTCTGCTGACTGCCGCCGAGGGGCGATCATGCCGGAAAGACCGCCTCGTCTTTTCGCTGATGCACTTTGTTACAATGTCCAGGTCCCATCGATCACCATCTGGGCCGTTTGGATCAGTTTGGCCCCGGAGTCCATGCTCTTCTTCTGCAGAAACCGGTGAGCCTGTTCCTCCGTCATACCATTGCGGTCCATGAGGATTGCCTTTGCCTCCTCAATGACAGCCCGTTCCTCAGCAGAGCGCTGAGGCCGGACAAATTTCTCCAGGCGGTGACCCACCTGCAGCAACATGCGCACTGAGGAAATCAAATCATTTCGGGAAGCCGGGGCGGACAGCTGAAAAATCTCATCATTATTGATCAGGTTCAGCATATTCTGCACTGCCACTATCAACATCGAGCAGGCAGGCGGCAGATCTTCAAACAGGGTCTCTGCTGTCTCATCTTTCAGCTTGTAACCACAGACAACCATTGAAACATGCTGCTTGTTGACCACACGTTTTACCTCGGCAGCGGAGTGACACACCAAGCAGCAGGCCAAACCGGCAGTCTCAATGATTTCCCGGACCCGGGCCATTGTTTTCTCGCTCTCAAATGCGAGGATCACCTTTTCCATCTTCGCTCACTCCTTCTCATTAAGGAGTCTATTTTTCAATACTGCCAATTAGTAATTGATGATGTACTTCTCGCGCTCCCAGGAACTGACGCGGGTCCGATACTCATCCCACTCTTTCATCTTGCCCTCGATGTAGTTCTCAGACACATGCTCGCCCAGAGTGCTCATGACCAGTTCATCCGCCTGCATGGCCTTGATGGCTTCTTCCAGAGAGCCGGGCAGAGAATCGATGCCAGCAGCTTTACGGGCAGCGTCGTCCATCTGGAAAATGTTCTCCGTGATCTCATCGGGAGGAGTCAGTCCCTTCTCAATACCGTCCAGACCAGCGGCCAGCAGGACAGCCAACTCCAGATAGGGGTTGCAGCAGGGATCGGGGCAACGCAACTCAACGCGGGTGCCCATACCACGGGAGGCGGGAATCCGGATCAGTGCGGAACGGTTGGAGGCGGACCAGGCCAGATAGCAGGGGGCCTCGTAACCGGGAACCAGGCGCTTATAGGAGTTGACAAGGGGATTGGTGATGGCCGCGAAGCCCTTCACGTGAGCAAGAAGGCCGGCGATAAAGCTGTAGCACTCCTTGGACAGACCCCGGGGATCAGAGGGATCGGCAAAAACATTCTTACCGTCCTTAAAGAGGGACATATTGGTGTGCATGCCGGAACCATTCACCCCGAAGATGGGCTTAGGCATAAAGGTGGCGTGGAGGCCGTTCTTCTGAGCCAGAGTCTTGACCGCGAGCTTAAAGGTCATGATGTTATCGGCGGTACGCAGGGCGTCAGCGTACTTGAAGTCAATCTCGTGCTGGCCCTGAGCGACCTCGTGGTGGCTGGCCTCGATCTCAAAGCCCATCTGCTCCAGCGCCAGGCAGATCTCGCGACGGGTACCCTCGCCGTGATCCAGGGGGCCCAGATCAAAATAGCCGGCCTCATCGTTGGTCTTGGTGGTAGGCTTTCCCTCTTCATCGGTCTGGAACAGGAAGAACTCCGCCTCAGGTCCCACGTTAAAGGCATCATATCCCATCTTCTTGGCCTTGTCCAGCACCTTTTTCAGCACGCCGCGGGGATCGCCCACGAAGGGAGTTCCGTCAGGATTGTAGATGTCGCAGATGAGCCGGGCAACCTTGCCGTGAGCGGGGCGCCAGGGAAAGACCGTGAAGGAATCCAGATCGGGATAGAGATACTGATCGGACTCATTGATGCGGACAAAGCCCTCGATGGAGGAACCGTCCAGCATGATCTCATTATTGACCGCCTTCTCAATCTGGGAGGCAGTGATAGCCACGTTCTTCAGCTGACCGAAGATATCGGTGAACTGCATCCGAATAAACTCGATATCCTCTTCCTTTACGATGCGAATAATGTCTTCTTTGGTGTAAGCCATAAGTAGGGCTCCCCTTTCCTCTTTGAAATCGCCGGAGGTAAATTGGTTTAGAGTAAAAGAAGAAGGCGCTCCGCCCATACAGGTCGGAACGCCTTCGTTCTCAACTGATATTGTGAGTATAAGGTTTTTGACCGCCGGTGTCAAGGCTTTCTTCAAAAGGAAATCCATCTTTGTGGCAAACAGCAAGGGGCGGCCTCCGACGCGCTTGACCCTTTATGCAATTTGAAGATAGCCAGCCTGCAAAAGCAGCGGAGTCATTGGCCTCAGGTCCCCTGGAGTTTAATGCTTTCTTCTGTTTTCGCTTCCCCCGGCTCCTGCGCGCTCAGAGCACGGTAGGTGGAACGGATGGCCGCCGCCGCCACAAGAAACGTCAGCACGTCAGAGACCGGCATGGAGTAGAGCACACCGTCAAGTCCGAAGAAAATAGGGAGGATCAGGGCAAAACCCACGCCGAACACCACCTCACGAATCAGAGAGATAACTGTTGACAGCAGGGCTTTTCCGATGGACTG
>JAQXNP010000141.1 GCA_029098065.1 Clostridiales bacterium
GTAAAAACAAAACTGCCGGCATTTTACGACGAGAACAGGTGCGGGGTGTACTGCGACGGGGCTTTCCGCATGAATCTCCCCGGGGTTGTACTGAATAATTCCAACTGGCCTTATATCGTGCGTGTGGGGCGCATCTGGTCTTGTCTGTCCGTTTCTCTGTCCCCCATCATTCACATAGGTATGAACTATATCAGCCCGGAACTCTGGCAATGCGTGGAACCATACGTTTTTCTGATCCTTCTGCTCGGCGGACTATTGATTCCGATCTATGTGACAGGCAAAAAATACGAATAAGAGAAGATCGCACTTTTATCCATGCCCGCCTGCCATGCAGCGCGGCAGCCGAAAAAGAGTCAAGGCGCAGATTGCCTTGACTCTTTTCCTGTGATATGGACACACCCAGCAGGGCCGGATGTTTTATTCCCCGTAATACCGCAGCATATCCTCCATCAGCAGACTCCCGATGAGCCCGGAGGCAAAGGAGGTCAACCCGGCGGACAAAAAGATCTCCGCGTATTCGTAAAGCCTTTGCGCCAACGCCCCGCCCTGTCCGGCCCGGAACATCAGCGCCAGCGCTCCGGCCTGAAAGAAAAGGCACAGCCACAATCCCCGGCTGAGAACAAACCGGGACAGTTCTCGATGAATTCCCATAATTTCCTCCGCTTTCTGTCCCAATGGGAAGACAAACAGTACGTGAGGCCATTGTAACAGCCCGTTTTATTCCTCGCAACGCCAAAAACTTGCCAACCATTTTTGACCGAATTCGACATTTTTCCCCTTTTTTGACAGCTGATAAAGGGGGAAGGTCAATGATACGCCCGGGACCATGTCGAAATTCCTCGATGAGTTCCCATGTACAAATGAGAAAAAACACAATATAATGTGTATAAAGCTTTGAAAAAGGAAGGAGGCACACAATATGAGGGAATTGAAACTGGATGTAAAAAGCCTTTACCCCGACCTGACGCAGACCACGCCCTACGATTATTCTATTCTGGTGGACGAAATGCCTGTAGGTGGTTTTGCGTGTGAGAGTTACGGCGTCCGTATTACCTCTCAGGTGACGGGTGAGCAGGCAGACATCCCTAATCTGACGGTCAGCATCTCCCGCATCGATGATTTGATGGACAAGCTGGTCCGCAATAATGTGAGCCCCATTCATCTTCATGATGTAGTGGAGGACTGGCTGTAAATCAGCTGTTCCGGCCCGGGCCGCCCGGGAAATTGCTTAACATAAGGATACTGCATGGGCGGCAGAGCCGTTCCAAACAAAATGGCCTCCGGGAGCTTTACTGTTCCCGGAGGCCATTTTCAGGAAAGCGTCAAATCGGCCTTGCATCGGTTCCGCCTAGTCTTTTCCGGGCGGAAGGGACCAGCTTCCCGCCTCTCAATGAAAGAATCTGCCCCAAAAACCACCCTTTTTCCCGGCCTTTTTTTCGGCCTTTTTCCGATCCGGGCAAGCGCCTGTCCGGCGGTCTTTTTTCAACCGGGAAAACGCGTTTTTGGCCTCTTCATTCCCCAGCCCGGCGGCCTTTTCATACCAGGTCAGAGCCGCCGCCTGGTCGGCATCCACGCCCTGGCCGTTTTCATAAAGCCGTCCCAGCCGGAACATGGCCGCGGCGCTGCCCGCGTCAGCGGCTTTCTCATAGAAGCTCCTGGCCCGGCCGTAGTCCTGATCGGTGCCCTTGCCGAACTCACAGCAGTCCCCCGCGTTGAAGAGGCCCCGCTGGTTCCCCTGACGCGCAGATCTTTCATACCAGTAAAACGCTTTGCCCAGATCCTGATCCACTCCGGTGCCGCTGGCATAAAAGTTGGCCAGGTTGCACTGGGCGCAGGGATCCCCTCCCTCGGCAGCCAGCCCGTAAAGACGGGCCGCCTCCTGAAGATCCTGCTTTACCCCCTCGCCGGTCTCATAGCAGTAGCCCAAATTACACTGGGCCCGGGGATACCCCTGCTCGGCAGCCATGGTATACCAGTGGACGGCGGTCTCCTTATCCACCTCGACCCCCTGGCCCTCGTCATAACAATAGGCCAGATTGCACTGGGCCCGGGGATATCCCTGCTCAGCAGACTTGGTGTACCAGTAAATAGCCTCGGTCATGGACTTCTCCACACCGACGGCGGCCTCATAGCAGTAGGCCAGATTGCACTGCGCCCGGGCGTAGCCCTGCTCAGCAGACTTGTGATACCATTTGACCGCCTCTTTCAGATCCCGGGGCGTTCCCTTGCCCATTTCACAGCACCAGCCCAAATTGCAGGCGCCGGGAGCATAGTCCATCTCAGCGGAGCGGCGGTAATACTCCACCGCCTTTTCCCAGTTCTGTTCCACCAGCTGACCTTCTTCATAATAGAGGCCCAGCCGGCACACAGCCCGGGGGAAATCCTGCTCGGCGGCCTTGGAGAACCATTGGAAGGCTTCCTTTTGATCCTCCGGGGTCCCCTTGCCGTTTTCCGCGCACCAGGCGTAGTTGCACATACCGGGGGCATAACCCGCCCGGGCGGATTGAAGATAGAGCTCCGCCGCTTTTTCCCAGCTCTGTTCTACATACTCCCCGTTCTCATAGCACAGCCCCAGCCGGCATACGGCGGGGGGATAATTCCGCATGGACGCCCCCTGATAGAGCCGCACCGCCTCTTCCAGATTCCGGCCGATGCCTTTGCCGTATTCATAGCACCAGCCCAAATTGTAGAGCGCCCGGGGATCGCCCTGTCCGGCGGCCCTGCCGTACCACTTCACAGCCTCCTCCCAGCTTTGAGGAACCCCCTGGCCGGACTCATAACACCAGCCCAGGTTGCATTGGGCCCGGGCATAGCCCTGCTCGGCGGAGGCGGTATACCATCTGATGGCCTCCGGCCAGCTCTGCTCCACGCCCTCGCCCGCCTCGTAGCACCACCCCAGATTGCACTGGGAGGGAGAGTAACCCTGACCGGCGGATCTGCGGTAGAGGGCCACTGCCCTGGCCATATCCTGCTCCACGCCGTCGCCGCGCTCATAGCAAAGCCCCAGATTGCACTGGGCCCGGGCGTCATCCTGTTCCGCGGCGGCACTGTACCATTTGATGGCCATGGCCTGGTCCTTCTTCACCCCTTCGCCGGCCTCATAGCACCAGGCCAGATTACACTGGGCGGGGGCATAGCCCCGCTGGGCGGAGGCCTCGTAGAGCCGCACCGCCTTTCCCCAGCTCTGCTCCACCCCGGCTCCCTTTTCGTAGCAGAGGCCCAGGTTGCACAGAGCCCGGGGATCTTCCTGGTCTGCGGCGGAAGAGTACCAGTATACAGCGTCCTTCCAGCTCTGAGGAACCCCCTTGCCGAATTCATAGCACCAGCCCAAGTTGCACTGGGCCCGGGCATAACCCATATCGGCAGACTGACGGTAGAGGCGGGTGGCATCCTCCCAGCTCTGGGGAACGCCCTCTCCGGTCTCATAGCAGAGTCCCAGGCAGCAGATGGCGGGAGCATACTCAGCCTCGGCCGCCATCTGGTAATACTCCACCGCTTTGGCAAGGTCCTGCTCCACCCCGTCGCCCTGCTGATAGAGCTGTCCCAGGGCGCACCAGCCGGAGGGGTCCTCCTTCTCGCCCGCCTCCCGGAAGCACTCCGCGGCTTTTGCAGCGTCCTGTTCCACCAGGATGCCCCGGAGATAATACACGCCCAAGCGGTAGACAGCCGGGGGATAGTCCTGCTCCACGGCGGTATTCAGATATTGAAGGGCCTTTTCGTCATCCCCTTTGTCATGGGCCTGATCAGACAGGCACATCCAGCCGTAGCCGGAAATATATTCCTCTTCCACCGGAATAAACAAAGTTCCGCCGCATTCCGGGCACACCTCCAGATCGGGGTCATCCGTTACGAATCCGCAGTCTGGAGAATCACAGCGATAGAACTCCATCGTCATGCCTCCTTCTGTATTAAGGCAACCCTGCGCAGTCGGGCCTGAGCACTTTACGGAAATTTTCGCGCTGATTTTCTGCCATATATCCGGTATTGCCGCAAAACCGGCCGGCAAATCTCTCCCGCCAAACGATGCTGTGTTGCTTTCAGATTGATTATACACGTCTGCCCGTTTCCGCACAAGAGCGGCCCGGACAAAAAACGGGCTCGAAATTCTATTTGTTCCGGCGGCCTTCTTCCGGTTCCGGGCAGAAAAAAGCGGGCCGGGATTCCCCGGCCCGCCTGCTGTCCCGCGCCTATTCGCGGTCGATCTGATGTCTCAGTTTATCAAACGCCCGTTTGAGCCATGCCGGGATGGGCGCCCCCATGGCTCCGGCATTCTCAACGATGCTGCCCACCTCGGTCAGAATATACCACGTTACCACCATCGGACACAAAAACACGGTGTAAGTAAAAGGCAGTTCCATCCCCGGCAGGTTGGCCAGAATGACTCCAACCACCAGATCCAGCACCCCCGAAATTGCCACAGCGGACACGCAGCCCGCCTTGTGCCACAGCCCCTCCCGGGCGATGGTGGATGACCACCGTCCGTCTTTGGCGGCGGCGGCCATGCCGGTGCCCACGTCCAGCATCATACACCCGATCCAGGCCACCACAAGCCATCCGAACCATCCCCACAGAGCGGTCAGGACCGCCAAAGCAGCGGAGAACGCCCCCTTGATCTCCTTGACCCGATCCATTGTCATGCCTCCCCGGTCTGATTCAGGAGCCCCATCCGCTCCATCCACACCAGGGGCTGAAGACTGCTCTCCCACACGGTGATCTTACCGTCGGCATCCGCTTGAATGTATCCGAGCCCGGCCGCCTTCTCCGCCGCCCCGCGGGCCCAATCGGGTATTTCCGACACGCTGTGATAGATCTTCATCTCATTATCCCCCTGATTCTCTGACGGCGCTTCCGGCCCCGCCGAAGTCTTGGCATACCCCGGCCGGGCCGCCCCGCCCACGTACTTCAGCGCCCGTCTCCGGCGCATCACCGCTCCGCCGTTGGCCTCGTTCCCACTCCCGGTGTTGCCGTCAATGGTGGTCACATATCCGGGCTCCACTTTTTCACAGATCCCGATATGATTCATCACGCCCCGCTGATTCCCGTCAAACACGAAAAACACCAGATCCCCGGGACGGATGCTCTGCTTGTCCACCGCCATGCCGCGGGCCTTGTAATACTGGTCCAGCGTGGTGCATGAGGCCGTCTTTTGGCCTCCGTAGAACAGCCCGGCGGCTCCCGCCTGCCGGAAGAGCCACCACTGGAACACGCAGCACCAGGGATAGGCGTCCCCGGACACCGGGCGGCCGTAGTAGGCGGTGTTATAAAGCACGTTGTTGCTCCCCGCCGGAGATTCCTTCACCCCGATCTGCGACCGGGCCAGGGCCAGCAGTTTCTGTTCTGTCGCCACAGGCATTTCTCCCTTCTCAAAGCAGCCCCGGGGATCACTGCCCCTTTTCCAGCACGGCGTCGGCCTCTTCCCGGGTCAGCCGTCCCGCGTCCACAAGGGCCTCGATCCGTTCTCCGCTCCACAGCCGGGGATAGTACTTGACCGCCATCTCGTATACGCTCACAGGGTCACACCCCCCATCGCCGCCAGATAATCCACGTCCGCCCGGAGCTGTTCCAGCTCGGTGGGCTCGCTCTCCGGCCGGGCGGGCCGCTCTCTGGGCGCAACGCCGGTCAGCGTCCCGTCCTCCACCGTCAGGTCGCAATAGCCGCCGCAGTCCCACACGGCTCGCTCCAGCTCCGCCGGTACGGCTACCCAGCCCTCCAGCCAGCACTCGGAGCGGTGACTCTGGCTCTGCACCCCATGGCCGCCGTCAGCCCGGGCGGCAAGTTCAATGATCGTCAGCATCGTTCTGACCTCCTTCTAACCCAGCCGGTTTCGTGGGAGCCGGTTGGACCAAACGATACACCCACCGGAAAAATTCTCCGCCGGAACACAGAAGAGCCGGACCTGTCCCGGTCCGGCTCTTCTGACGTTCATCTTCATTTTTTCATCTGGAAGGGCACCATCTCCACCCGGACAAAGTAGCCCTGGCTGTGTTTGCACACCCAGCACTGCTCCGGGGGCCTGGTCGCGGTGACGATATAGCCGCAGTTGAGGCACATCCACTGACATTCGCTCTCGTTGATGAAGAGCCTGTCCTGCTCCAGCAGATCGGCAAAGCGGCCGAACCGGTCCCCGTGGACCTGTTCGATCCGGGCCACCTGGGAGAAGAGGTGGGAGATCTCGGGAAAGCCCTCCTCCTTGGCGATGTGGGCAAACCCGGTATAGTCATGCTCGTACTCCTGGTACTCATTGTGCTGGGCGGCCCGCAGGTGCTCCAGCACAGTGGTGTAGAGGTCCACAGGATAGGTGCCGTCGATCCGGATATTCTCTCCCGAGTGCTTTTCCAGGTAGTCATAAAACGCCCGGGCGTGGGCCAGTTCCTGATTCGCGGTAAAAAGGAACACCGCCTCCACCACCTCCAGGCCGTTTTTCTTTGCCAGCCCGGCGGAAAAGGTGTAGCGGTTCCTGGCCTGGCTCTCCCCGGCAAAGGCCCGGAGGAGATTCCGCTTGGTCTCGCTGTGTTCAAAGGAAACGGACATGCTGATACCCCCTTAACAGATGGCATCAGCATGTCCATTTTCTGCCTGCTTTATGCGCTTGCGCGGCCCCGGGCGGCCGGCTCTCCCCTCGGCGGGGCGGGCAGCACATAGGGGGCGGGGATGGTGTCGGGCAGGATTCCCAGCAGCTCCAGCACCGCGCACACCTTGTCCATGGTACTCACGGCGAAGGACTCCCGGAAGTGATAGGGCGTCCAGGTCAGGGGAAACATATGGGTCGCGATGATGTCTCTCTCCCGCTCGGTCAGGTCAAACCGCTCCTCCGCGTTGCGGAGAGCCTGTCCGGGATGGTTCCGCAGGTGGTCCCAGGCCCCGTGGAGCCCCCGGTCGGTCCAGTCGTAGAGGTAGAGATCGTGGAGCAGCCCGCCCCGTGCGGCCTCCCGGGCGTTCCAGCCCAGCCGGCGGCAGAGGCAGAAGCTGGTGTAGGACACCAGAAGGGAGTGGTGTCCGCAGCTGAATCCCGCCCGGTGCTGAGGCAGCCCGGTCATCTGCTGCACCGCCCGGTGCGGCAGCAGATCGTCCACGCAGGCCAGCCACTCCGCCCGCTCCTTGAATTTCCAAAACATGACAATTTCCTCCGCTTTTTCGGTTCATGAAATCAGTCTACCCGAAAAAGCGAAGGAAACCAGAGAGAAATTATGATCCTTTTGTAAAGATTTTCTTATGATCTCTCGTCTCCGGCCAAAAAGGCGTCGATGAGCTCCCGGGCCTCCCCCACGGGGTCGCCCTCCATCCCGAGCCAGTGGACATCCCGGTCCTTTTTGAACCAGGAGACCTGCCGCTTGGCAAACCGCTTAATGGCCCGGCCCAGCTCGTCTGTCAGCTCCTCCTCGGAGCTCAGCTTTCCCTGCAGGTACCACAGGATATACCGGTACTCCAGCCCCAGCCCCTCCAGAAATGCGTCGGGGACGCCCCGGGCCCGGAGTCCCGCCACCTCCTGGATCATCCCGGCATCCAGCCGGACCTGCAGCCGCCGGTCGATGCGGTCGCAGATCACCGCCCGGGGATAGCTCACCCCCAGGGTGAGCACCTCATAGCGGGGCTGCCGGGGGGCCTCCGCGTGGGGGTCCTCACCGTTTCTGGTCTTTTCAATGAGCCGCACCAGCCGGGGCCGGTTGTTCCAGGCGTCGGCGTCGGCCTCCACGCCCAGAGCGGCCAGCTCATCCCGCAGTTCCGGAGCGGACATGTCCTCCAGCCGGGCCCGCAGGGCGGTGTCGGGCGGGGCGTCATGGAACACATACCCCTCCGCCACCGCCCGGAGATAGAGCCCGGTGCCCCCCACCAGGAAGGGGAGATGTCCCCGGCTCAGGATCCCGTCAAGGGCGGCATAGGCCTCCTGCTGGAACCGGGCCACCGAGTAGGCCTCTCCCGGATCGGCCACATCCAGCAGATGGTGGGGGACTCCCTCCATCTCCTCCGGGGGGATCTTCCCGGTGCCCAGATCCAGCCCCCGGTAGACCTGTCGGGAATCGGCGGAGACGATCTCTCCGCCGTACTGTTTGGCCAGGGTTACCCCCAGGGAACTTTTCCCACAGGCGGTGGGACCCAGGACCACGATGAGCTTGGGTTTGGACATGGAAGCTCCTCCTTCTCCGCACAGGACACGTTTTTATTCATTCACCAGAGCGTTGAGCACACTGGCGGCCACACTGCCGGCCGCCTCCGACCCTGAACCGCCGTTTTCCACCACCACCACGAAGGCGTACGGGGTGTCCTCCCCCCGCAGAAATCCGGCGAACCAGGCGTGCGGCGTCTTTCCGCCCCCCACCTCGGCGGTGCCCGATTTGGCGCACACCTCCATGTTCGGAAACCGTCCGGCGTCGTAGGTGGTCTGGACGTTGTTGGCCATAAATTCCGTCAGAATCCGGGCGGTGTCCTCCCGGATCAGTGTTCCCGTCCGCTTTTTGAGGTAGAAAGACAGCGGGAAGTCCAGGGATGACTCCGTTTTCAGGATCAGCTGGGGCACGGCGGCCGCTCCGCCCCGGGCGATGGCTCCCATATAAACCATCACCCCGCAGGGATTGACCAGATCGTTATACTGGCCCACGCCGGCCCAGCCCGTCTGTCCGTCGGTGGCCCCCTCCATCCCGAAGGAGCCCGCGGCGGTGGACAGTCCGCTCACCGAATATTGGCTTGTGAGTCCCGCCTGTCTCGCGTATTTCTCCAGCGTTTCCGGCCCCAGCTTTGCGGCGAGCGTCGCGAAGAATCCGTTGCAGGACACGGCGAGGGCCTCCTTCGCGGTCAGTTCCCCGTGGGCTTTCTGACAGGTGACGGTCTCCTCTCCCACCGGGGCGGAGCCGGTACAGGTGAAGGTCCAGGTGTCCCAGTCGGGCAGATTTTCAATGGCGGCGGCCAGGGTGACCAGCTTGAACACCGATCCGGGGGGATAGGTGGACTGGAGGAACCGGTTGAGGTAGACCCCCTCATAGGCTTCGTCCCCATCCCGGATCTCAGGCGAATCGGCGGGATCGTAGTTGGGGGCGGAGTACATGCACAGCACCTCGCCGGTCTCATAATTGTACACCGCCACCGTTCCTTTCCGCCCCGCCATAGCCTGGTGGGCCACATAGTTCAGGTGGGCGTCGATGGTCAGATACAGGTCATTCCCCTCCCCCAGAGGGGAATAGGCGCCGGTGAACAGGTTATACCCCGACAGCCGGTCGGAAAACGCGGTGAGGGCTCCGGTCCCGATCTTCCCCTGGGCATCCCCCACGGCATGGAGCACAGCCCGACGAACCGCGGGATTTTCATAATAGACCCGTTTTCCATCCGAATTGACATAACTCAAGATATCTCCGTCCCGGTCCAGCACCCGTCCCACCGGAGTCTGTCCGCTGAACGTATACAGATAGGCCGCCCACCGGCTCCCGCTGGTGACAAAGCGGAACGCGAAAACCAGGCTGCCCAGCAGCAGAGCGGCAGCCAGGATCAGACAGACAGCGGCCCGTTTTTCAATCTTTCTCATAGCTCATCCTCATCTTCCGGCGATACTCTGGGGGCCATCTCCGCCCCCTGAGCGTCCTCCCGCCTGGAGGAGAGACGGATGGCGAAGCTGGCGTTCTGGCGGGTGTCGGTGGCTTTCAGAAAGGCCAGCAGCCCCCAGGAGGCGATCATGGACGAGCCGCCGTTGGACACGAAGGGAAAGGTGACTCCGGTCATGGGCAGCAGGTCCATGCACCCGAACACGTTGAGGCAGGTCTGAAACACCATCATGGAGGTGGCGGCGCAGGCGGCGATGGTGTAGAAGGAGGACCGCCCCGCCCGGGAGGCCCGGACGGCAAAGACAGCCAGGGTGACAATGCAGAGCACCGCCAGCAGGGCGATGAGGAGTCCCCACTCTTCACACAGCATTCCGAAGACCAGGTCGGTGTCTCCTGCCCCCACCCGGTGGAGCCAGCCCTCTCCGGGACCTACGCCGATGAGCCCGCCGGAAGCGGCGGCGGTCATGGCCCGGGCATGCTGGGAGCCCGCTCCGGCAGAGACGTTTTCCCAGGCGTGGCCCCAGGAGGCGAAGCGGCTCATGATGTAAGGCTTCACGCTCAGAATCAGGAGGACGGCCCCGGCGGCGGCCCCGGTGATAAGAGCGAGGGTGGCCCAGTCCCCGGAGCGCAGGTAGGCGATCACCAGGAACGTGATAAAAAAGATCGCGGCGGTGCCGAAGTCACTCATAAGCGCCAGACACCCGAGGCAGACGCCGGTAAGCACCATAAACAGAGTGAGGTTCCGCTTCCGGAACAGCCGGTCCAGCGTGGCCGACCCTGCGAAGATATAGCAGATCTTGGCCAGCTCGGAGGGCTGCACCGACATCCCGCCGATGGTGATCCAGTTGGTGGCCCCGAACTTCCGGCTGCCCAGAAGGAGTGTAATCCCCAGCAGTCCAATGGCTCCGGCGGCCATGAGCCAGCGGATCCGCTTGGCCCGTTCCAGGTCCCGGAGAAAGATCCCCAGCACCAGGAATACCGCCAGTCCCAGCACCACGCATAAAAACTGCTTGGGCAGGGCGGGCGTGTTGGAGGAGGCCACCACAGCCAGGGACAGGGTGGAGAGGAAAAAGGCGATGAGCTCCATCTCGAACCCCACCCGCCGCAGGGCCCGGAGGATGAGGAAATAGGCCCACATCAAAACTGTGAGGGCCAGGAAAGTGCCGGGCAGAGCGGGGGTAGCGTTTGCCCCTTCGGACAGTGTGAGCTGGATGCCGGCCAGCAGCTGAAACAGGGTCAGCAGCACCAGACTTCCCCAGGGGGACGCCGGCTTTGCCTTCCGGCGGCGCTCCCGCCGCTGCGCCTTCTCCTCCGGGGAGGTAGGCAGCAGCACCGTCTCCACTCCTGCCAGAGAGATCACATCTCCATACCGGACCGGAGCGGAGTCCCTCACCCGCTCCCCGTTCAGCGTCACACCGCCCTTGGAGCCCAGGTCGTAAACCGTCCAGCGGTCTCCGGACTGCCGGATCAGGGCGGCGTGCTGCCGGGAGATCACCGGATATTCCAGCACCACGTCGGCGGAGGCTGTCCGCCCCAAAATATTTTCCCAGTGGGTCAGCGGAACATTGGCCCCGTTGGGCAGCGACAAGTACCCCCACACCTCGGGCATATGGGGGACCGTGAGCAGAGAACGGATGGCCACCGCCAAAATGAGCACTGCCAAAACAGGAAAAAGGAATCGGACCACTGTGGTATACCATCCGCCCACAGCGGGATACCGGGCCAGAAATTCATTTAAAAGATCCAGAACAGTCTGCGGCAGGGCCAGAATTTCTTCCAATCCGGGGGCCTCCTTCCGGTCAAAGTGAGTGTAGTATACCACATTTACACGGGGGGCGCAATCAACCCCATGTCTACCAAAAGTCAACCAAAAAATCTCCGGAATCCCTCATCCCCCAGGGCTTTCCCGGAACCGCCCCATTTCATGTCTACCAAAAAGTCTACCAAAGTCACTTTTCCGGCCGTGAAGTTCCGCTTCATAGCCTTTTTCTGTCCTTTTCACAACTCTTATCGCTCCATCAGGGGAGTCATACTTTGCTAACCAAACCCGTAATCCCTTGGGCCCCAAGGCTTTCCGGGTTTC
>JAQXNP010000142.1 GCA_029098065.1 Clostridiales bacterium
GGTCTCTCCGTGGCGGTTCTTGGCGATAATGCACTCGGCCAGGTTGGGGTTTTCGGTGTCCTCATTATAATATCCCTCCCGGTAGAGGAACATGACGATGTCAGCGTCCTGCTCGATGGCGCCGGACTCCCGCAGGTCGGAGAGCATGGGCCGCTTGTCCGACCGGCTCTCGTTGGCGCGGGAGAGCTGGGAGAGGCAGAGCACCGGCACATTGAGCTCCTTGGCCATGATCTTCAGGCTCCGGGAGATATCGGAGACGATCTGCTGCCGGTTATCGCCGGGGCGGGTGTTTCCCCCGGCGGAGGTCATGAGCTGGAGGTAGTCTATGACCACCAGGCCAAGATTATCCACCCGGCGGCACTTGGCGTTCATGTCGGCCACTGACAGCATGGGGTTGTCGTCGATGAGGATCTGGGTCTGGTTCAGCGAGGCGGAGGCGGCGGCAATTTTGCCCCAGTCCTCGTCATCCAGCTGGCCGGTGACCAGCTTCTTGTTGTCCACAAAGGACTCCTGGGAGATCAGCCGCATGGCCAGCTGCTCCCGGCTCATCTCCAGGGAGAAGAACACCACCGTTTTGCCGGAAAATTTGCCGGCGTGCAGGAGGATGTTCAGAGCCATGGAGGTCTTGCCCATGCCGGGCCGGGCGGCCAGGAGGATCAAATCGGACTTGTTGAGTCCGGAAATGGCGGCGTCCAGGTCGGTGAGTCCGGTGCTGATGCCGGGCACCGCCTGCCCGCTGGCAGCCAGTTCATTGAGACGGTCGTAGACGCTCAGGATCACGGAGGAGATGTGCTCCAGTCCCTGGGCGGAGCGGCCCTGGCGGATGGCGTAGATCCGCTGCTCGGCAGCCTCCAGGGCGTCCTGGGCGGTGGCGGTGCCCTCCTGGATCATGGCGGTCAGGTCCCCGGCCACCTGGGCGATGCGCCGCAGCAGGGACTTGTCCTTTACAATTTTGATATACTCCTCCACATTGGCGGAGGTGGGAGTGATGACCATGAGCTGCCTGACGTAGTCATAGGAGGTGTTCTCGTCGTACACCCCGTTCTGCTTCATCTTGTCCAGCACGGTCACCGGGTCGATGGTCTCGGAGAAATTGAACATGGAGCAGATGGTCTCGTAGATTTCCCGGTTCTGCCGGAGATAAAAGTCCTCCGGCTTGAGGGCTTCCACCACCTGGGGCACACACCGCTCGTCGATGAGGATGGAGCCCAGAACCGCCTGTTCCGCCTCCACCGAGTGGGGCATCTGGCGGGAGAGCAGCTCGTCCATATTCCGATTCCTCCTTTGGCTGGAGTTTTACTTCTCTTCCGTGACCATCACATTCACCGTGCCGGTGATCTCGTAGCCCAGCTTGCACTTGAGCTGGTATCCGCCGAAGGCCTTGATGGGGTCGGGCAGAACGATTTTGGTTTTGGCAATGTCGATGCCGAACTGGGCCTTCAGCGCCTCGGAGACCTCCTTGGAGGTGACGGAGCCGAAAAGCCGTCCGCCGGTCCCCGCCTTGGCGGGAATTTTCACCATGCAGCTTTTGAGCTTTTCGGACAGCTCCAGGGCTTCGGCCCGCTCGGCGGCCTCCTGGGCCCGCTTGGCCTTTTCCTGCTGCTTCATGGTGTTCAGGTTCTCCGCGGTGGCGGGCACCGCCAGCTTCCGGGGAAGGAGAAAGTTGCGGGCGTAGCCGTCGCTGGCCTCGATGAGCTGGCCTTTCTTGCCCTGACCCTTTACGTCCTGCTGCAAAATGACTTTCATAACGGAAACTCCTTTACTTGTTTGGTGATGATATGAAACTGGATGGATATGCTTTGATGACCGGGTGAGAGGGCTCACTCGTCCTCACAGTATTTGTCGATGGAGGCCAGAAGTTCTTTCCGGACCTGCTCCACATTTTTGCCCGGGATCTGGGCTCCGGCCACGGCCGCGTTGCCGCCGCCCCCCAGGGACTCCAGAATGACCTGAACGTTGGTCTCACCCAGGCTCCGGGCGGACAGGATGACCCGTTCCCCGTCCGGGAAGAGGACGAAGGATGCGGCCACCCCCGCCACCGTGAGCAGCTCGTCGGCGGCCTGAGCCGCCGTGACCCGGTCCACCGGATGGCTCATGGCGGAAATGGCCATGTTCCCCCGGTACATTTTGGCCTCTTTCATGATCTCGTATCGAGTGATGGTATTGGACAAATCGTTTTTGAAGAACCGCCGGACTTCGGTAGTATCCGCCCCCGCCCTGCGGAGGAAGGCCGCCGCGTCAAACGTGCGGCTGCCGGTGCGGATGGTGAAATTCTTGCTGTCCAGCACGATGCCGGCCATCAGGGCCTCCGCCTCCCCCCGAAGCAGATCGGACGGCTCCATGATATACTGGAGCAGCTCGGTGACCAGCTCTGAGGCGGAAGAGGCATAGGGCTCATGGAAGTTGAGGGCGGCGCCCTCAATATAGCTGGCAGCCCGGCGGTGGTGGTCGATGACCGCCACTTTGTTGACGGAGTCCAGCAGGTCCCGGGAGAGCACCTGCTCGGGCCGGTTGGTGTCCACCACCACCAGCAGGGAACTGGCGTCGGCCATGATCATGGCGTCCTGAGAGGGGATAAATACGTGCTCGTATTCGGGGAGGGCGGAGAGCTCGGCGATCATCCTGTCGGCGGGATTGGGATCGCTGTCCCGGATGATATGGGCTCTCACCCCGCGCTTCCGGGCGATGGCCATAATACCTGCCGCCGGGCCGATGCAGTCCAGATCGGGGAACTTGTGCCCCATGACAAAGACCTGAGAGGCGTCGCCGATGAGTTCGGCCAGGGCGTTGGCCATGACCCGGCTCTTCACCTTGGTGTGCTTTTCCGTCTCCTTGGCCCGGCCGCCGTAGAAGTCGAAGTTGAAGCGGTTCTTCACCACCGCCTGATCGCCTCCCCGGGAGAGGGCCATCTCCACGGCCAGGCTGGCGTACTGGAACAGCCCGGCGAAGGTGTCGGCATCCCGCCCCACGCCGATGGAGAGGGTGGCGGGAAGCCCGGCGGGATTTACCACCTCGTGGACCTGATCCAGCACATCGAACTTTTTCTCCAGAAAGGCGGGGAGGTAGCGCTCTTCGAAGAGGAACAGGTAATGATCCCGGTCGTACCGGCACAGCAGGCCCTCGGTGGGGGCGGCCCACTCGTCGATGCGGCGGTTGATGTCGGCCAGCATGGCCGACTTGATATTATCGCTGACGCCTTTGAAGACCTCCTCGTAGTTGTCCAGGTTCAGGATCGCCGCCACCGGACGGGAGGCGTAGAACTCGTCCCGGATGTCGGAGAAGGCGGTGACATCCACCCCGTAAGTGGTGGCCAGGAAGCGGCGCTCCCCGGTGTCGTCCGCCCGGGCCAAGTGGCCGAAGACCAGAAACCGCCGGCCCTCCAGACTCACTTCGGAGGGGCACTGAGTCTTGCCCTCCATGAGCCACCGGGGGTCGAAGCCGGGGACGGCGTCGGTGATCTTCCGGTCAAAGAGGTGGTCTTTCTCTCCGGAGATGCGCAGGAAGCGGTCGTTGGACCAGATGACCTCCTCTGTGTCCGGTCGAAAGATGACCATGGGAAGGGGGGCGTTGACCATGGTGTCCTTGGCGGCCACGTCCATATTGCAGGTGATGGAGTCGATATAGTTGACAATATCCCGTTTCCGCTGGGCGCTGCTGTGGCGGAAGTAGAGGAAGAGAACAAGTACGATAATCCCCTCGGCCATTGCCAGCGTGTAAGTGCCGGCGGCGGCGGTGGCT
>JAQXNP010000143.1 GCA_029098065.1 Clostridiales bacterium
CTCCCCGGGTGAGAAAGTTCCCCTCGGGGCCCGCCGCCCGCAGAGCATCGCTCAGATCCACCGGCTCCGTCATTCCATCCGCCGCCAGCGTGAGGCTCTTTCCGCTCTGCGGTTCCAGAAGCACCACCGTCTTCTCCGCCAGCTGCCGGGGAAGATCGGAGGTCAGCTTTTCCTCCGCCTGGGCGGCGGTAAGCCCGGACACGTCCACCCCCATGACCGAGGTATGGGGCCAGAACTTGTCCCCGCCGGCATAGGCGCACAGCGCCAGATAGGCCGCCAGAAGAACCGCGATAACAATGACCGCCGCCTTTCCCCCCCGGGAGCCGGAAGCCACGCGCCTGCCGCCGGTATTCTTTCCTTTCATTTCATCCAATTCCAATCACTCCACACAAACACTGCTTTTGGAGCAGACCACAAGATATAGGCTATTATATTTGTTTTCTCCACAAAAAGCAATAACAGAACGGTTACAGCCGATTCTTTCCCATCGGTTTTTCGCTTTACATCCCATCAAAATCGTTGTATGATGAAAGCAGAGCAGAAAATACGTGTTCGGGGAGGCACACCCATGTCCAACAAACAAGAATCCAATATCCCATGGTGGGCCATCGTGCTGGGCTTCATTTTTTGCTGGCCCATCGGCATGGTGCTCCTCTTTCTGAATATCGCCGGGGTGCGGATCCCCATTGACAAGATCAAGGACGGCGTTCAGCAGGATTACCGCTCCTCTGCCGGAGCGGGCCCCTACGCCCCCAGCGGCGCGGCCGGACACCAGCAGCGCAGGCAAACCCCGCCTCCCACCTCCTCGGCCTCCTCCTACGCCGGGCAGAGTCAAAACGGCGCTGCCACCCAGCGGCCCTACTCTTACGGCCGGGGACAGGCACAATCCCAGCCCGCCGGCCGGCGCTTTCCGAAGGAGCCCAGAGGCGGCAGTGTCATGACCGTCTGCGGCGGCGCAGCCGCCTTTGTTTTTCTGCTGGGCCTGGTGGACGAGATATCCACCTTCGGGCTCGCCTATCCCAGAGACTGGTTCCCTCTCTTCGGATTCTTCTGCGCCGGCCTCGCCGTCCTGGGAACGGGGATCTCCCGTACCCGCCTGGCCCGCCGCCAGCGGCTTTACCTGGGTGTCATCGGGCGGCGCAGCTCGGTGTTCCTCTCTGATCTGGCCGGCGCCGCCGGCGTATCGGAAAAACGGGTGACGGCCGATCTCCAGCGGATGCTCTCCGACGGCGTGCTGCCCATGGGCTATATCGACCGGGCCAGCGGCCGGCTGGTCCTCACCGATCAGGGCTATGAGCCCGCCCCGGAACAGCCCAAACAGCAGGCCTCCGACAGCGGGAAGTCCAGAGAGAAAAACGCCGATGACGCCATTCTCCGCCAGATCCGGGAGGTCAACGACGCCATTCCCGACGCGGAGATGAGCCGTAAGATCGACCGCATCGAGGAGATCACCCGGAAGATTCTGGATTACCAGCGGAAGAATCCCTCCAAGGCCGATCAGCTCCGGCAGTTTCTCAACTACTATCTCCCCACCACCCTGAAGATCCTCAACGCCTACGCCCAGATGGACGCCCAGGGCGTGGAGGGGAAGAACATCTCCGCCGCCAAAGCCCGCATTGAGGGCATGATGGACAAAGTGGTGGAGGGCTTTGAAAAACAGCTGGACCAGCTGTTCCAGACCGACGCCATGGACATCACCGCCGATGTGGAGGTGCTGGAGCGGATGCTGGACAAGGACGGGCTGGGCTCCGGCATGACCATGGGCGGCTGAGCCGCCCTCATCCGCGCAGATCAAATGCCCCCTCCGTGGCTGCGGAGGGGGCGTTTCCGTCTCTGTTACAGTTCCTTTTTCTCCATGATGTTCCGGGATATCTTCCGGGAAACCGCCGCCCCGGCGAGGCCGGCGGCTATCATCAGAATGCCGGCGGCAGGCATCCAGACGTCACCCCCCAGGGCGCTCATGCCGCCGATGGACCCCAGCACCGCAACTGCCGCGGCGAGGCCGGCTACCACCACGATCATGATGGTGCGGCTCCTGGTCCCGCCGAACCGGTAAGACAGGGGAAGCATGACATCAAAAGCGGCCAGAACCAGTCCGCCATAGAGCAGAGCGATCACCAGACCGGCGGGCTCCCGCTCCAGCAGGGCGCTCACCGCCGTCAGCAGCGTCACCACAGCCGCGGCCAGCAGCGACAGGGCATACCGGCCATCCACCATCGCCCGCCGTCCGCCGGGAATGGCGGCGGCGTAGGCCTGCCAGTGGTTGGCCTCGTCATAGTTGAACAGGCCCAGAATGCTGGACGTGAAGAAAATGGCCAAATAGAGCAGAATGAATGTGGCCGGACCCGAAGAGCTGAAGAACATCACCACGCCCCAGATCACCAGAAATGCGGCCGAAAATTTCAGATTGGGCAGAATCAGGTCCAGATCCCGCAGAAAAAATCCTTTCATACTGTTTCCTCCCATCACGTCAGATCGACTTGTTTCCCGCCGGTGCCACCGGGAGGGGGTCTCCCCGCACGGTGAAGATCATCAGATCCTCCAGGCTGGGCGGGTCCAGTTCCAGGTCCGGGAAGGCCGCCCGGAAGGCTGCCCGGTCCTTCACCAGCGCCTGGCAGCCGTACTCCCCTTCCCGTTTGCCCACCAGCAGATCCGGGGCGATCCGGGCCAGATCCGCCTTGGAGCAGGAGAGTTTTCCATAATGCGTCAGTAGCTCATCCTTGGCTCCGGAAATGGTCACCCGCCCCTTGTGGAGATAGGTCACATAGTCGCAGATCTTCTCCAGATCACTGGTAATGTGGCTGGAGATCAGAATCGCGTGATCCTCATCGGAGATGAAGTTCAGAAACTCGTCCAGGATCTCGTCCCGGACCACCGGGTCCAGGCCGGATGTGGCCTCATCCAGCACCAGCAGTTTCGGGCGGTGGGACAGGGCGGCGGCGATGGTGAGCTTCATCTTCATGCCCCGGGACAGGTCTTTGATCTTCCGATCGGCAGGCAGCTCAAACCGCTCCAGGTAATGGCCGAACAAAGCCTCCTCCCATCCGGAGAACATTCCGCGCAGAAAGCCGCCCGCCTGGCTGACCTTCAGCGCGTCGGGAAAGGGGCACTCATCGGGAACATAGCCCACCCCGGCCAGCCCCTCCCCTTCCAGCAGAGAGATCTCCCCGCCGTCCGGATGCAGAATCCCCAGCAGGCATTTGATCAGGGTAGATTTGCCCGCACCGTTCTCCCCGATCAGCCCCAGTATGGTGCCGCCGGGGATGGCCAGAGACACGTCCTTCAGGGCAAAGGAGCCGAAGTCCTTGGTCATATGGTCGATCTTCACAGCGTATTCCATATTCTCATTCCTCTCTGTAAAGAATGTCCAGAGTCTCGTTCAGCTCTTCCCGGGAAATTCCCCCCGCTTTTGCAGTCTCCACTGCCTTGGACAGATATTCCTCCATCTGCCGCAGGGCATTCTCCCGGGCCAGTTCCAGGTTCTTGGGGGCCACGAAGCATCCCTTTCCCGGCACGGTGGTGATAAAACCCTCCCGCTCCAGCTCTTCATAGGCCCGCTTGGTGGTGATGACCGAGATCCGCAGATCCTTGGCCAGGGCCCGCATGGAGGGCAGCGCCTCCCCCTCCTTCAGCCCGCCGGACAGAATGAGCCCCTTCACCTGCCGGGTGATCTGGTCGTAGATGGGGATCTCACCGGTGTTCCGTATGATGATGTCCATATCATCCCCCCGATCCGTCTATATTGTATCTATCGAACATATACAGTATAGACATATAGAATACACTTGTCAATAGGGAATTTTCAGTCGGGGACGGTTTGCGAAAAAAGCCGGACGAAAACTGTTATTTTTTCTCTTGTGCAGATATCGTGTCTGTGATATACTGCACAATATTATAACCCGAAACCGACAAGAAGGTGACCCCCGTGATCCGGCACACAGTTTTCTGGAAATTCTCTCCCGATGTAATCGATCCTGAGGAACAGGTCGAGGCCATGCGTCTCCGTTTCCGGGCGCTGAAGTCCTCCTGTCCCGGTTTTTTGGACGTTTTTGTGGAACCCACCCTCCCCGGCAGCACCCATGATCTGGTCATCTCATGTCTCTTCACCGATCAGGAGGCGCTGGACGCCTATCAGTTTCACCCCGGGCGGCTGGCTCTCCGCGCGGAGTCGACCCTGTTCCTCACTGACCGGGCCTGTGCGGACTGGATATCCGATCTTTGAGAAAAAACAGGTCCCCGGCGGGAATCACCCGCCGGGGACCTGTTTTTATCGGATATGTTTTTGCCGAATCAATGAGTCAGGTAGCGGACCCGCAGGACACCGGGGATGGCCCGAATGGCGTCCACCTCCTGGTCGCTGACCCGGGCACCGATGTCCACCATGGTGTAGGCGTACTCCCCCCGGGACTTGTTGGTCAGGTTCTCCACGTTGACCCCCTCATCGGAGAGGACCGTGGTGATCTTGGACAGCATGCCGGGGCTGTTGCGGTGGATGACGCACAGCCGGGCCGCTCCGCTCCAGGGCAGGGAGGTGGCGGGCAGGTTCACGCTGTTGCGGATATTGCCGTTCTCCAGGTAGTCCCGGAGCTCCTGGGCGGCCATGACGGCACAGTTCTCCTCACTCTCGGGCGTGGAGGCTCCCAGATGGGGGATCAGGGTCACGTTCCGGGCGGCGGCCAGCTTGTTGGTGGGGAAGTCGGTGACATAGGCCCCCACCTTGCCGTTTTCCAGCGCGGCGATCAGGTCATCCTCCACGACCAGCCCGCCCCGGGCCAGGTTGATGATCCGGACGCCGCCCTTCATCATGTGGATGGCGTCCTCGTTGATCATACCCCTGGTCTCTTTGTTCTGGGGCACGTGGATGGTGATATAGTCGCAGTTTTTGTAGATGGTCTCCAGATCGGTGGCGTGATGAATGGCCCGGGACATGGAGAGAGCGGCGTCCACCGAAAGAAACGGATCGTAGCCGTACACGGTCATACCCAGCTTGGTGGCGATGTTGGCCACCTGCACACCGATGGCGCCCAGGCCGATGACGCCCAGGCTCTTGCCCATGATCTCAGGCCCTGTGAACTGGCTCTTACCCTTCTCCACCACATCTTCGATATTGGCGCCGGCGGCGATCTGCCCGTCGATCCACTTGGAGCCGGCCGCCACCTTCCGGGATGCCAGCATCAGGGCGCACACCGCCAGTTCTTTGACCGCGTTGGCGTTGGCGCCGGGGGTGTTGAAGACTACGATGCCCGCCTCGGAGCAGCGGGCCACGGGGATGTTGTTGGTTCCGGCTCCGGCCCGGGCAATGGCCCTCAGATTGGCGGGGAACTGGTAGTCCTGCATGTCCGCCGAGCGGACCAGAATGCCGTCCTCATTCTCCTCACTGTCAGAGACGGCATAACGGGTCTTGTCCAGCACAGACAGTCCCGCAGGGGAAATTTTATTCAGTGTTTTGATCCGGAACATGATAGATTCCTCCTAACCAAGGAAGGCCGCCGTAAGGCGGCCCTCTTTTTTGTCCGATTGTTCTGCCGTTTCTCAGTTGGCCTTGTCAAACTTCTGGATGAAGTCGCACAGTTTTTCCACGCCCTCCACAGGCATGGCGTTATAAATGGAGGCGCGCATTCCGCCCACAGAGCGGTGGCCCTTCAGGTTGGTGAACCCGGCTTCAATGCTCTCGGCGACAAATTTGGCGTCCAACTCCTCGTTTCCGGTGCGGAATACCACGTTCATGTCCGACCGGGAACCGGGTTCCACCGCGCAGTGGAACAGCCGGGAGGAGTCGATTACATCATAGAGCATCTGGGCTTTCCCATGCTTGATCTTCTCCATACCGGGCACACCGCCCTTGCTCTCCAGCCAGTCCAGCACCAGCCCCAGGATGTAGATGCACCAGCAGGGGGGTGTATTATACATGGAGTCTTTTTCAATCATGGTCTTATAATTCATCATGAGGGGGGTATAGGGCAGCTCATGGCCGGCCAGCTCCTCCTTGATGATGACCACGGTCAGTCCGGCGGGCGCCATGTTTTTCTGGGCCCCCGCGAAGATAATGCCGTATTTGCTCACATCCACCGGACGGGAGAGAATGTCAGAGGACATGTCGCACACCAGCGGCACGCTGCCCGTCTCCGGCACATACTGCCACTCGGTTCCGTAGATGGTATTGTTGGCACAATAATAGAAGTAAGATGCCTCGGGATCCAGCTTGAGCTGATCCTGGGCGGGAATATAGGTGTGGTTCCTGTCCGCGCTGGAGGCCGCCAGGGAGATCTCCCCGTACTTCTTGGCCTCTTTATAGGCGATATTGGAGAAATTTCCGGTGACGGCGTAGTCAGCTTTTCCCGTCGCGCCGATCAGATTGAGAGGCGCCATGGAGAACTGGGTGGATGCGCCGCCCTGGAGGAAGAGCACCTTATAGCCCTCAGGCACCTGGAAGAGTTTGCGGAACTTGGCCTGGGCGTCATCGAAGATCTTCTGGAAGACCTTAGATCGATGACTCATCTCCATCACTGACATACCAGAGCCCTGGTAATTGGTGATTTCGGCGCCCGCACGCTCCAGCACTTCCAGCGGAAGCATGGACGGACCCGCGGAGAAGTTGTAGACCCGCTGGTTTCCCATAGTTCAATGACCTCCAATGAATTGAAATACAGACCGGACTTTCTCTCTTCAGTCTGTTAAAGTATATTATAGCCGCACGCCCCCCGTCCTGTCAAGCTGGAGGCACGTCAAAAAGCCAAAGCCTCCTGCAAAAAACTTTGTGAAAAACAGAACAATTTCCTTTACAGCACCCCCTCTTCTATGGTATAATAAATGTGTAAAACTATCGGGTTTAGTTTTCGTTATGGAGGCTTATGTATGAACCTTTCTGATGTGAGAGACATTCTGGAAGCTGAGGTGCTGTACGGAGAGGATAAACTGGACCGGGAAGTAACTTCTGCCTGCGGCAGCGACTTTATGAGTGACGTACTGGCCTATGTGAAAAATCAGGCCCTGCTGCTCACCGGACTGGTCAATCCTCAGGTGGTGCGCACCGCGGATATGATGGATATGAAATGTATCGCCTTTGTCCGGGGCAAGCGTCCCGAGGAAAATGTGCTCTCTCTGGCCCGGGAACGGGATATTGTGGTCATGACCACCAAAATGCGCATGTACGACGCCTGCGGCAAGCTCTACGCCAAGGGCCTGAGAGGAGAGGTAGTGTAATCATGGAACCTGTGAAACTGGTCTATCCGGTGGAGGGCGGGGATCTCATCGAAGCCGGTGAAGCCTCCAGCAAGATGAAAACCACCTTGAAAAAGCTGGGACTCCCCCCCGATGTGATCCGCCGGGCTTCTATCTGTATGTACGAGGGTGAAATCAATATGGTCATCCACGCCGACGGCGGCCGGGCCGAGGTGGACGTGGGGATGGATGAGATCGTCATCCGCATGATCGACCACGGTCCGGGAATCCCGGATGTGGATAAAGCCATGCAGGAGGGCTATTCCACCGCCGGGGACATGGCCCGGGATCTGGGCTTCGGCGCCGGCATGGGCCTGCCCAACATGAAGCGCTATTCGGACGAGATGCACATCGACACCGAGGTGGGCAAGGGAACCACCGTCACCATCAAGATCAGAGTCTGATCCTTTTCATCTCACCGATCCGTGGGGCGCGGCTTCCCGGGCACGCCGGAAGGCTGTCAAGGGTGCCGTGCCCTCTCTATACCCCAATATATGGCCGTCCTTTCGCGGGGTTCATTCCCCGCCATCCTCCAAAGGGGGTGTCTCCCATAGAACATTCCGTTTCCATTGAATACGCCCGCTGCCGCGGGTGTACCACCTGTATGAAGAGCTGCCCCACCGAGGCGATCCGGGTCCGCCGGGGCAAAGCCACCATCCTTCATGAGCGGTGCGTGGACTGCGGGGAATGCATCCGCTCCTGCCCGCACAAGGCCATCAAGGCGGTGAGCGATCCCTTCTCCTGCCTGGATGAGTTCCAGTATACCGTCGCCCTGCCCGATCCCTCTTTTTACGGCCAGTTCCAGCATCTGGACGACATCAACCTGGTGCTGGACGCACTGACCAAGCTGGGCTTCGATTCGGTCTATGAGACCGCCAAGGGAGGCGGCCTGCTCTCCGACTACGCGCAGCGGCATCCGGACCCGGCCGACGACGATTCCGACACGCCGAAGATCTCTTCCGCC
>JAQXNP010000144.1 GCA_029098065.1 Clostridiales bacterium
TTCTTGTGGAGGTGCTTGTGGCGGCCCAGAATCGGGGCGTGGTTGGCCACATCCAGAGGGGTGGTGGGTTGGTCGCTGATGTGGATCTTGGGCCGGCCGCCCACGGCGATGGCAATGACGACCCGCTGGCGCATGCCGCCGGAGAATTCATGGGGATATTGCTTATAGCGGCGCTCAGGCTCGTCGATGCCAACCGCCGCCAGAGCCTCCAGAGTAGCTTTTTTGGCCGCTTCCCCCCGGAGTCCCTGGTGAAGTATGACGGCTTCTTCGATTTGAGCGCCGATGGTTTTCAGCGGGTTGAGGGAGGTCATGGGGTCCTGCATGACCATGGCGATCTCCTTGCCCCGGATTGTCAGCCACTCTTTCTCGGTGGTGAAGGTGGTAAGATCCTTGCCGTCATACCAGATGTGGCCTCCCGCAATGGTTCCGTTGGCGTCCAGAAGGCCCATGGCGGACTTGGTGAACACACTTTTACCGGAGCCGGACTCACCTACGATGGCCAGGGATTCGCCCCGGTACACGTCCAGGGAAATGCCCCGGATGGCCTTGAGGACCTGTCCCCGGAGCGTAAAACGGATATCCAGATCCTGAAAGGATAGAATGACAGGATTGTCTGTTGACATAAGAGGGACCTCCTTGACTGGGGTCTTATGTTCCGCCGAAGTCCATCGGACGCCGGCGGAACGAAAAGGTCAGTTTACGTGGTTCTTGGGATCGGCGGCGTCGGCAAAGGCGTTTCCGATGATATAGAAGCACACCGTCACCACAGACAGAGCCACGCAGGGAATGACCAGCTGATACATCAGGGAAGAACTGGAGATCAGGGAGCGGCCCTTGATAATGAGGGTTCCCAGGGACGGCGTGTCCAGAGGAAGGCCCAGGCCGATATAGGTCAGGAATACCTCATCGGTGATGGCGGTGGGAACGGCCAGGGCTACCTGGAGCATAATGACTGAGATGAGGTAGGGGAGCAGATTGCGGACCATGATCCGCCAGGTGCTGCTGCCCAGGCAGCGGGATGCCAGGTTATAATCCCGGTCCCGGATGATGATGATCTGGTTGCGGATCAGCCGGGCCATCGGCAGCCAGCCCACAATGCACATGGAGATGATCATGGTGGACATGGAGGGGCGGAGGATATAGGAGATCAGAATCAGAATGATCGTCCGGGGCACATTGTCCACGATATTGTAGATCTCGGTGAAGATCCGGTCCAGCTTGCGGACATAGCCCCAGATGATCCCCATAGTGACGCCGATGACGCACTGGGAGAGGGCCACCACAAAGCCGATGAAAAGGCTGGTCCGGGTGCCGAACCAGATGCGGGACCACAAATCCTGTCCCAGATCATTGGTGCCGAAAAGGAAGCCCTGCTCGCCGGGTTTCAGATTTTTCAGAAGGTTGTCCGATTCATCATAAAGAATGGTGATGGGATCGTTCTGATTGGGGAGATAGGGCTGAATAAAGGTGAAAATCAGTATGGCCGCCAGGAAAATGATGAGGACCCGGGCCAGCTTGTTATTCCAGAAAACACGGAAAGTGGCCCGCCAGTAGGAATAGTTGGAGTAGGCCGTCCGCTCAGCCGCGGCGGCATCGTATTTTGCCGGAGTAAAGAGGTCGGGATCCAGAGCGTCGACTTCCTCCGGGGTGAGGTCTTTCCGGAGTTGGTCGGTGAGGGCGCCGCCCAGCTGCTCAACCTTGTGTTTTCCAAAGAGTCCCATAACTCAACGCGCCCCCCCTTGTTTAGACAGTTTAATGCGGGGATCCACTACCGCCATCAGCAGGTCGCCCAGCAGGAGGCCGAGAATACCCATGCAGGCGTAGATCAGGACCAGTGCCTGCACCATAGTATTGTCCTGACGCTTGATGACATCAATGAGCAGACCGCCCATGCCGGGAATCGAGAACAGGGACTCCACATAGATGGAACCCATAATGGTCAGCAGCAGGGAGGAGGGGAGCAGCTGGACCATGGGGACGAAGGCGTTGCGGAAAACATGCTTGTACATGATATCCCGCCTGGACACGCCCTTGGCCATAGCCAGTTTGACATAATCGGAGTTGAGCTGATCCACCATGTACCGGCGCATCCACATGGCGTAGTTGGCGATATTGCCCAAGGAGAGGCAGATGATGGGCAGAATCCAGGTGGATACATCGTTCTTGTTGAAGAGCATGGACACGCCCAGGGCCTTGGAGCCATAGATCTGGATAAAGAGATAAAAGACTACCACCGGCACGGCGTTGAGCAGGACGATGAAGCCGGTGCCCAGTTTATCCGGCCACTTTCCTTTGAACCGGCTCATGACCACGCCCAGGGGGATGCCGACCACCAGGGCCAGCAGCATGGCGAGGGCCCCCAGGGTCAGGGAGATGGGGATCTTGGGAGCCAGGATCTCGGTGATGGGAACTTTGGGGCGGTAGATCCAGGAGGTGCCCAGATCGCCGTGGAAGAGATTGACATAAAAATTCTTGAGCTGGACGTGAATGGGGTCCAGCAGGCCCAGATTGCGCAGAGAGTTTTCAATGGTCTCGGCGCTCATCTTCTCATAGCCGGCGCCCAGGTAGCCCTCTATGGGCATCATGCGCAGCAGCAGGAAGATGATGGTGGTGATGATGAAAAGAGAAAGAACAGCCATGGCCAGCCGTTTCAGGATATATTTTAATGTTTCCATAGCGGACTCCTTTCGCGGGGTTTCACACTTGGAACAGGGCGCGGGAACCGTACCCTGTTCCAAGGGAGAAGCCCCCCAAATTCATGAAACGGGAATGCTCTGGACCTGCCCGGCGGGCAGGTCCAGAGCAAATTCCGGGGCGGGATTTGCTTGTGCGGAGGGGAGATCACTGGGCGGCTTTGGCCAGCGCCGCCTCACGCTCGGTCTCCCACTGCTCTTCCTGGGCGTAATACTCGTCCATGGAGATGGGGGTGTCCAGCAGATGGAGGCCCTCAAACTTCTCGGAGGAGACGCCGAAGGGGGCGTAGCTGCCGTCAAAGACGGACAGCTTGGAGACTACATAGCCGTCCCCACTCTGGCGGTGGAAGGGAACCACAAAGGCGTGGTTGATCAGATAGGCCTCGGCGTCGGCAAAGGCGGTGTAGCGGGCGGTCATGTCCAGCTTTTCATCCTTGCCTTCCTGCACCATCTTGATATAGACGGTCTCGGGAGTGCCGATGAATTTCTCTTCATCAAAGACACCGGCCTTCATATCGTCGGCGGTATAGGTCCGTCCGGTCTGGTACTGAGGATCGGTGCACAGTTCGGGCCAGTTGTAGGTGTAGCCCAGGCTCCAGGGATCGGTGTAGGTCTCGGGATCGGCGTAGTCGGGGCCCCAGTTGCAGAGCATCAGGGCGTACTTGCCCGCCCGGCGGGTCTCGCTGAGGAAGTTGGTAGAGGGACCGGCCTCCACGATGATGTCAATGTAGTCCTTGCCCAGCAGGCCTTCCAGCTGCTGCTCCAGAATCTGGCAGCTCTCGCCCCAGTAGGGGGTGCTGGGGTTGTAGGTCATGAGGATCTTCACCGGGAAGGTGGCGCCCGCGGCGGTAAGCTCCTCCACGGCCTTCTCTTTGTAGGACAGAGCCTCGTCGGCGTTAAAGGGATCGGTATCGGAGATCACCTTCAGATCGCCCAGCTCAGTGTAATCAATGCCGTCCACGCTGACGAAGCCGGAGGGGGTGATGGTGCGCAGCAGGTTGGCCTCGGGATTGAAGGGCTCATAGGCGCTCTCGGCCTTGACCCGGTCAATGCCCCGGGCGATGGACAGACGGAAGTTCTCATTATTGACCGCGATCTTCCAGTTGTCGGGCTCGTAGGAGGCGTCAAACTGAGGATCAAAGTTGAAGAGCCACCAGTAGGTGTAGGAACTCAGCCGGGTGGGACGGACCAGATCCTTGGTGTCATCCTGAGTCATCCAGTCGTTGAGGAGCTCAGAGGTGATCTTGGCCTCGTCAATGGCGCCCTGGCGGTACATCTCGGGAGCCAGCTTGGTGGCCTCGGCGTTGTAGGTGCGCTCGATGCGGTCGATAGAGACGTTATCAGCGTTCCAGTAGTTGGGGTTCTTGACCCAGACCTGCTCCTCCTGGGGGCTGAAGGTCTCGCAGATGTAGCCGCCGCAGTAGAGAATGGTGTCGGCGCTGGTGCCGAAGCGGTCGCCCACTTCCTCCAGGAACTGGCCGTTCACAGGCATAAAGCACACATAGCTGAGCATGGACAGGAAGTAGGGGCAGGGAGCTTCCAGCGTGTACTCCAGAGTCTTCTCATCCAGGGCCTTGACACCGATCTCGTTGGGATCGGAGATCTCGCCGGAATAGAAGCGCTGGGCGTTCTTGATGACGCTGGAGATGATGTCATAGGTCTTGGAATCGTGGGCAGGATCGCATACGTAGTGCATGGAGTCCACGAAGTCCTGGGCAGTGACGGGGGCGTACTCCTCTCCGGCGGAGGTGTACCAGTTGACACCGTCCCGGAGGGTGAAGGTCCAGGTCAGACCGTCCTCGCTGGTGGTCCAGTCAGTGGCCAGGGAGCCATAGGCCACGCCATACTCATCATAGGCGATCAGGGTGTCCACAAAGTTGGCCGCCGGACGGAATTCCACCTGGGTGGAGGTGTAGAGGTAGTTGAGGGTGGTGACCTCCACGTCGTAGAGCTCGCGGAAGACCACTTGGTCGCCTCCGGCGTTGCTGCCGGAGGGGGCCTTGTCTCCGCCGCAGGCAGCAAGGCTGAGCAGCATAGAGGAGGCGAGGCCGAATGCGGTGAGTTTACGCAGGTTCATACTTATGTCTCCTTCTTTCCTTTTGTTTTGCCAAGCGCACCCCATTGTGCGACAGAGCGTTTATCATCACCGCCGGGGCGGGAATGACTGCGCGGGGGCTCCACTCTCCGGAAGGAGCGGAAAAAGCAGGGGTCCGGTGATCCGGAGTCATTGCCAGTCAGAACAGGGAATGCTGCCCACGCCGATACCGGGGTCATCGGTGAGGGTGATGGTGGGACCGTCAAAGACCGGCCCGCCGGTAAAGGGATCCTCAGCACACAGGGAGGGACCATCCAGATCCGCCCGGGTGATGACGCCCTTGGCCGCACACAGATGGGCGGCGGCGGAAACGGCGATCTTGCTCTCCAGCATACAGCCGATCATACACTCCACTCCGAAGGTCTCGGCGATGGCGCACAGCCGGAGGGCGGGCCAGATGCCTCCCGCCTTCATCAGTTTGATGTTGATGAGGTCGGCGGCCCGCTCCTGGATGACCCTGACCGCGTCCCGGGGGGAGAAAACCGACTCATCGGCCAGAATGGGCGTGTTCACATGGGCGGTGACATATTTCATGCCTTCGAAATCCCAGGCGGGGACAGGCTGCTCCACCAGATCCGCGTCCAGACCCGCGTTCTCCAGCTCGGAGATGATGCGTACGGCCTCCCGGGGCTGCCAGCCCTGGTTGGCGTCCACCCGGATGGCGACCTCAGGTCCCACCGCCCGGCGGATGGCCATCAGCCGTTCCACGTCCCGGCGGCCCTCTTTGCCCACTTTGATCTTCAGGGTGTGAAAGCCCCGCTCCACGGCCTCCAGGCTGTCCCGGACCATTTCGTCCACCGGGTTGACGGAGATGGTCAGATCGGTCTCAAAGCTCCGCTTGGCGCCGCCCAGCAGCTGCCAGAGAGGGGCGTTCCGGCTCTTGCCCCACAGATCCAGAAGGGCCATGTCCACCGCCGCCTTGGCGGTGGTGTTATGGACCATGGAATTCTGGAGTCTGGACATGACGGCGTCCAGGTCGTCCAGATCCATGCCGATGAGAGCCGGGGCAATGAATTCCTTCACGGCGCAGCGTACCGAGCCCTTGGTGTCACCGGTGATCACAGCGGTGGGGGGCGCTTCGCCGTAACCCACCTGACCGTCGCTGCCCACCGCCCGGACCACGATATCGTCCAGATGTTCTACCGTGCGCAGAGCGGTCTTGAACGGATGGGCCAGAGGCAGAGCAATCTGACCCACCTGAATATCACGAATAACCATGGGAAACGCCTCCCAAACAAAAGTGTTTGTATAATTTTTGCATAATATAAAAAGTTAAAACAATTTTAACACGTTTTAAATCGTTTGTAAAGAAAAATGCAAGTGGGAACGGGAAAAGTTGCAGAGATCTTTCATGGAGCTTGTCGGGGAGCCGGAGATGTGCTATGGTTAATAGAGTCCGTTTTATCGGACATAAAATTTGATATACTCGGGCGAGAAAAGGAGGGAAGGCGCATGTCCAAGAAAAGCAATCAGAAGGCAAAGCTGCTCATCCTGCGGGAAATGCTGCTGCGGCAGGGGGATGAAGAGCATCCCATCCCGACCCGGGAACTGCTGGAGGAGCTGGACCGGCATGGAATTCCCGCTGAGCGCAAAAGCATATACAGTGATATGGAGATCCTTCGGGAGACCGGGCTGGACGTGCAGTTCCGAAAGGGAAAGCCGGGGGGCTGGTTTGTGGGAGAGCGGGATTTCGAACTGCCTGAGCTCAAACTGCTGGTGGACGCGGTGCAGTCCTGCCGGTTCATCAGCCGGAGAAAAAGCCGGGCCCTGATCCGCAAGCTGGAGAGCCTTACCAGCGTAGGACAGGCCAGACAGCTTCAGAGACAGGTCTATGTGGAGGACCGGGTGAAAACGGGAAACGAGGGGGTCTATTACGCCATCGACAAGCTCCACACTGCCATTGCCGGCGGCCGGGCGGTGACCTTCCAGTATTTTGACTACAACGTAAAAAAGGAAAAAGTCTTTCGCCGGGAGGGGAAACGGTATACCGTCTCCCCCTACGGGCTCATCTGGGGGGACGAGAATTTCTACTATCTGGTGGGATGGGATCACGCCCTGGGAGAGCTGCGCCACTACCGGGTGGACCGGATGGCCAGCCTGACGGTGACCGGCCTGCCCAGGCGGGGGGACGGGAGCTGTGAGAATTTCGACCTGGTCCAATACGGGCAGAAGCATTTTCACATGTTCTCCGGACGGGAGGCGAAGATACGCCTGCTGTGTGAAAACCGGTTTGTCAACGTGATGCTGGACCGGTTCGGGCAGGAGGTGATGCTTATCCCGGAGGGGGAGGACCGCTTCGCCCTGACAGTGGACGCGGTGGTGTCCCCTCAGTTTTACGGCTGGCTGTTCGGCCTGGGGACAGGGGTGAAGCTGACCGATCCGGACTGGGCGGCGGCGGAATACCGGGCCATGCTGGCTGAGGCGATAGAGAGATAAGAATCTATTCCCAGTTCTGCCAGACCTCGGGCTGATAGCCCACGGTGGCCTGACGGCCGTTGCGGACCACCGGGGTTTTGATGAGTTTGGGGTTTTCCAGCAGCTTTTCCAGTTTGTCGGCGTCGTAGGCCAGATAATTCAGCAGGGCGGCATCGGGGTTTTTCTGGTCGATCAGAGCGTCCAGCCCCACGGCCCTGACCACGCTGGTCAGCTCTCCCCGGCTCATGCCGTAACGGAGAAGATCCACCGGCTGGAACTTGATCCGGCGTTCCTTGAACCATCGTTCCGCCTTTTTGGTGTCGAAACATTTTGATTTTCCAAAAATTTGAATATTCATTGAAAGACCTCCCATGCTGTTTTAACTTTACCCGACTTTACCGGAAAAGTAAAGCCGGGTAAATTTGTTTTTCCCCGGTCATACTATAGGGACATCAAAAAAGGTGGTGTTCCCATGAAAGCTGTTGTTCTGGCGGGGGGAGAGGGCAGCCGGCTCCGGCCTCTCACTCTGGGGCGGCCCAAGCCCATGACCCCTCTCTTCGGAAAGCCGGTGCTGGGGCATATCCTGGAGCTGCTGAAGAGGCACGGAATCACGGAGATCGCCGTCACCCTGCGGTATCTGCCCGCCGCTGTCACCGACTATTTCGGAGATGGGACGGAGTACGGGGTGCGGCTGACCTATTTTGTGGAGGAGACCCCCATGGGCACCGCAGGAGGGGTCAGGCGGTGCATGGACTTCCTGGGGGAAGAGGACTTTCTGGTGGTCAGCGGGGACGCGGTGTGCGATCTGGACCTGACCGAGCTCACCGCGCGGCATCAGAGCCGCCGGGCAGCGGTCTCCCTGGCCCTCTGCCGCCGGGAGGAGCCGCTGGAATATGGCCTGGTCCGCACTGCGGATGACGGACGGGTGCTGGGCTTTGTGGAGAAACCGGGCTGGAGCCAGGTGGACACGGAGATGGTGAATACCGGAATCTATGTTCTGTCCCGGAAGGCCATGGACGCGGTGCCGGAGGGGAGAGAGTACGACTTCGGCAAGGATCTGTTTCCCTCGCTGCTGGCCAGAGGGGAGCCCCTCTACGGCTGGGAGGTGCCGGGATACTGGCAGGACATGGGGGACTGCCGGGCCTATCTGGAGAGCGTGGAAGACGCGCTGAAGGGCCGGGTGAAGCTGTCGCCGGGGGAAAACCATCCCGCCCCGGCGGGGGTGGAGGTGAAGGATCCCTGCTGGATCGGGGCGCGGGTCTCCCTGGCCCCCGGCTGCCGGGTGGGGCCTTATGCCGCGCTGGGGGACGGCTCCACCGTGGAGACCGGGGCGGTGGTGGAGCGGTCGGTGCTGCTGGGTGCCTCCGTGGGGGAGGGGGCTGAAGTGACCGGGGCCATCCTGTGCAGAGGCTCCGCCGTCCACCGGCGGGCCATGGTCTCGCCCGGCGCCGTGCTGGGAGAAGGGGCCGTTGTGGGCGCGGAGGCCATCGTGGCCCCCGGGGTGAAGCTGTGGCCGGGACAGCGGGTGGCCGAGGGGGCAAAGGCGACCGCCTCCCTGGTGTCCTCCGCCATGGGCGCGCCGCTGAAGTTTTCCGCCGGGGGTGCCATTTGGGGGACGGTGGGAGAAGAGCTCACCCCTGAAACGCTGATGGCGCTGGGCGCTTTGCTGGGCGAGGGGGGCCAGGTGGGCGTCGGCTGGGCCGGCGGGGCCGGGGCGGAGATGCTGGGCCGGGCCGCCGGCTGCGGCATCGCTTCTGCGGGAGGTTCCGCCCTGGTCAGCGATGCCCCGTGCCCCTCCGCCGGAGCCTGGCTGGGGCGGCACTACGCGTTGCCCTTCTCTCTTTTCATCCAACAGGATGGGGATCAGGCCGAGCTGCGGCTCAGCGGACCGGATGGCCTCCCCATTGGCAGAGACGTCCAGCGGAAGCTGGAGGGGGCTCTCCTTCGGGGGGAGGGTTCCCGGGTTCCGGCCGGCCGGGTGGGCTGCTTTGAGACGATTACCGGGGTGCGGGCGGGCTACGCCGGGGAAGCCGCCCGGCTGGCCCGGCTTTCTCCCCTGCCCCTGCGCCCGGTGGAGGTCCTTGTCCCCCGGGGCGCCGGGGCCAATGATGTGCTGTCCGCCGCGCTCACCTCCCTGGGATGCCGGGTGGAGCGGGGAGAGGGCCGGGGCAGGCCCGCGTTCTCCGCTGACTGGGGCGGGTTCCGGCTCACCGCCTGGGACGAGGAGGGCCGGGCCATCTCGCCGGAGCGGCTGCTGGTGCTGCTGGCCCTCATTGAGTTCCAGAACGGATCAGGGACCGCCGCCCTGCCTGCCTGGGCGCCGGTGGCCGCGGAGACGGTGGCCGGACATTTTGGCGCCAGGCTCCTCCGGCTGGGCCGGGACGGAGAGGAGGCCCGGCGGATCTGGCGGGAGCGGCCCTGGCTGTGGGACGGAATCTTTGCCGCCTGCCGGATCTGTGCCCGGATGGGGCTCACTGGGGAGTCCCTCCTGGCCCTGTCCCAATCCGCGCCCCGGTTCGCCACTGCCCGGGGAGAGGTGCCCCTCCGGTCGGGCCGCGGCCGGGTGATGGGCCGGGTTCTGAAATCCGATCCTGCCGCCCGGGCGCAGGGAGAGGGTGTCCGTACCCGGGCCGGAGCCGGGTGGGTCTATCTGGTGCCCCTCAGCGGAAGGCAGGCCCTCCGGGTGGTGGCGGAGGCCGCCAATCTGGAGACCGCCGAGGAGCTCTGCGCCCTTTTTGAGCGGCGGGTGCGGGCCCTGGATGAAAAATAATGGTATACTTTTCCGGGAAACTGTGGTATACTATCTATGATTATACGTCGCGGCACAGGACTTGACTCAGCCGCGGGGAGTTTGATTGGCTTTCTGCGCCAAAAGGCGCTTTGAATCAGCAAAACAGGACAAGAAGAACAGACGTGCTCCCGCTGTCCGGCGATACAGGGCCGGACAGCGCAGGGGGGCTGGCTTTTGTACGGCTTTTTAGCCGGTTCTTGTCCTACATATCAATCAATATGTCGAACAAAAAGGAGTGTCAGTTTCACATATGGCAGAAAAATTGAAAATTATCCCTCTGGGCGGGCTTAATGAGATCGGAAAGAACATGACCGTCTATGAGTATGCCGGAGACATCATTGTGGTGGATTCCGGCATGGGTTTCCCCGATGACGACATGTACGGCATCGATGTTGTCATCCCCGATTTCACTTACCTGATCAAGAACAAAAATCGGATCCGGGGGATTTTTATCACCCATGGGCATGAGGATCATATCGGCTCTCTGCCTTACCTGCTGCGGGAGATCAATGTTCCGGTCTATGCCACCCGCATGTCCGCCGGGCTCATCAAGCTCAAACTGGAGGAGCACCATTTGCTGGGCAAGGCCAAGCTCATCACCTGTGAGCCGGGGGAGACTGTCCGGGCGGGGAAGTTTACGGTGGAGTTTATCCACGTGAACCACTCCATCGCCGACGCGGTGGCCTTTGCCATCAAATGCCCGGCAGGCACCTGCATTCATACCGGCGACTTCAAGATCGACCCCACCCCGGTGTCCGGGGGGATGATCGATCTGGCCCGGCTGGGGCAGCTGGGGAAGGAGGGCGTACTGGCTCTGCTGTGTGACTCCACCAATGTGGAACGGCCGGGCTCCACCAAGTCGGAGCGCAGCGTGGGCACCTCCTTCGACGCCCTCTTCCGGGGATGCGAGGAGCGCATCATCGTGGCTACCTTTGCCTCCAACGTGGATCGGATCCAGCAGATCATCACCGTGGCGGCCCGGTACGGGCGAAAGGTGGCCATCACCGGCCGGAGTATGGAGAACGCCATCAAGGTCTCCACGGAACTGGGCTATATGAGCATTCCCGACGGCACGCTGGTGGATATCAACCACATCAAAAGCCTGCCCAAGAACAAGGTGTGCATCGTTACCACCGGCAGTCAGGGAGAGACGATGTCGGCCATGACCCGGATGGCGTTCAACACCCACCGGCAGGTGGAGATCCAGGCGGGCGACCGGATCATCTTCTCCGCCTCGGCCATTCCCGGCAATGAGAACGCCATCGGCAACGTCATCAACGAGCTCTACCGCAAGGGGGCGGAGGTGGTCAACGAGCGGCAGGGTGAGCTCCATGTGTCGGGCCACGCCTGTCAGGAGGAACTGAAGATTATCCACGCGCTGACCCGGCCCAAATTTTTCATCCCCGTCCATGGCGAGCAGCGCCACCTGAAGGTCCATGCCAAGCTGGCCCGAGAGATGGGAATGGATCCCCGGAACATCGTCATCGCCGACATCGGCAAGGTCATCGAGGTGTGCCCCGACTCGGTGCGGATCAACGGCACTGTGCCCGCCGGCCGCGTCTTTGTGGATGGCTACGGCGTGGGCGATGTGGGAGCGGTGGTGCTCCGGGACCGGAAGCATCTGGCTGAGGACGGCATGATCGTGGTGGTGTCCTCGGTATCCGCCGAGGACGGCGGCCTCCTGTCCGGGCCGGATATCATTACCCGGGGCTTTGTCTACGTCAAGGAGTCCGAGGGACTCATGGAGGAGCTCAAGGCGGTGGCTCTGGAGGCCATGGAGCGCAGCGTCCGCTCCAACGGCCGGGACTGGGCGGCGGTGAAGGGAGATATGAAGAGCGATCTGTCCGGTTATCTCTTCAAAAAGACCAAGCGCAATCCCATGATCCTGCCGGTCATCATGGAAGTGTAATGGAATAAAAAAGAGCAGGGCCCCCAGGGGCCCTGCTCTTTTTTCGTCAATCAGCCCGCGCTGCCGCGGGGTGCCCGCCGTCTTATTTGTGGGGCACGTGCCAGATATTGTCCGCATACTCCCGGATAGACCGGTCAGCGGCGAAGATGCCGGAGTGAGCGATGTTGATGAGGGCCATCCGATTCCACTTTTTGGGATCCAGATAGGTCCGGCCAGCCGTCTGCTGGGCCAGACGGTAGCTCTCAAAGTCGGCCAGCAGGCAGTACTCGTCGGCGGGACAGCCGTTGCCGAAGAGGAGCCGCTTGGCCAGATCGCCGTAACTGACCCCATCGTCAAAGCCGGCGGACAGCTGATCGATGACCGCTTTCAGCGCGGGGTTCTGAAGATAGTATTCATAGGACTTGTAGCCCCGGCGGCGCAGTTCGGCCAGCTCCTCCGTGTGCAGGCCGAACAGGAAGAAGTTTTCATCCCCCACCTGTTCGTGGATCTCCACGTTGGCGCCGTCCAGAGTGCCGATGGTGAGGGCACCGTTCATCATGAACTTCATGTTGGAAGTGCCGCTGGCCTCCTTGCCGGCGGTGGAGATCTGCTCGGAGAGTTCACTGGCGGGGATGAGCATCTCGGCCAGAGAGACCCGGTAGTTCTCCAGGAAGACCACCTGAAGTTTGCCCTTGCAGACGGGATCATTGTTCACGGTATCCGCCAGAGAATTGATGAGGTGAATGATCTCCTTGGCCACGGCGTAGCCGGGGGCGGCTTTGGCCCCGAAGAGGTAGACCCGGGGGGTCAGTTCAAAATTGGGGTTGGCGTGGAGCTGCTGCCAGAGGTAGATGATGTGCATGGCGTTGAGCAGCTGGCGCTTGTACTCGTGGAGCCGCTTGACCTGCACGTCGAACATGGCGTCGGTGTTGAGAATGATGCCGCTCTCCCGGCGGACCCAGGAGGCGAAGCGGAGCTTGTTCTCCCGTTTGATGGCGCCCAGACGGTCCAGCACGGCGGAATCATCGGCGAATTTCTCCAGCCCGATCAGAGATTCGGGCTTCAGCAGATATTGATCGGAGCCGCAGCAGTCCCGGATGAGTCCGTCCAGTTTGGGATTGATCTCGGAGAGCCAGCGGCGGTGATCCACACCGTTGGTCACATTGAAAAATTTTTCGGGCTGACGGAGATAGGCATCCCGGAAGACGTCGTTCTTCAGAATGTTGGTGTGGAGGGCGGAAACACCGTTGACGGCGGAGCAGGCGCACACGCACAGGTTGGCCATGCGCACCTCTCCCCCCCAGACGATGGCCAGTTTTTCCACCTTGGACTGGTCTCCGTGGAAAAACTCGGTGAGCCGGGTCTGGTAGCGGTTGGAGATCTCCACAATGATCTGCCAGATCCGGGGCAGGAGTTCCTGGACCAGATCCTGGGGCCAGCGCTCCAGGGCCTCGGCCAGAATGGTATGGTTGGTATAGGCCACGCTGCGGCTGACGATGGCCCAGGCGTCATCCCAGCTGTATCCCTCCTGATCCAGAAGGATGCGCATGAGTTCGGGGATGACCAGGGTGGGGTGGGTGTCGTTGATCTGGATGATGTGCTTCTCGTGGAAATTCCGCAGGGTGCCGTACTCCGCCTTGTGCTTGTGGCAGATGGACTGCACGGTGGCGGAGACGAAGAAATACTGCTGCTTGAGCCGCAGGGACTTGCCCTCCCGGTGGTTGTCCTCGGGGTAGAGGATCTTGGAGATGACCTCGGCGTTGGCCTGCTGCTCCACCGCTTTCAGGTATTCCCCCCGGGAGTAGTAGGTCATATCCACCGGATTGGGGCTCTTGGCGTCCCAGAGGCGGAGAAGATTGCCGTTTGTGGTCTTGTAACCGGCGATCTGCATGTCACGGGGCACGGCCAGGACAGTGGTGTAGCCGGTGTGCTCCACGCCGTGGGAGCCGTCGGGATACCACACATCCTTGACTGTGCCGCCGAAGTGGACCTCCTCGGTCTCATCCATCTTGGTGATGAGCCAGGCGGCGCCCCGGTCCAGCCAGTTGTCGGGCAGTTCTACCTGCTGTCCGTCCACGATTTTCTGCTTGAAAATACCCAGCTCATAACAGATGGTGTAGCCGGTGATGGGGATATCCAGGGTGGTGGCGGCATCCAGATAGCAGGCGGCCAGACGGCCCAGACCGCCGTTGCCCAGGCCGGCGTCCGGCTCCTCCTCAAAGAGGTCGGCGGCGGAGAAACCCAGGGCCTCCACCGCCTGAGTCAGAGGCTCAATAATGCCCAGGTTGTAGGCATTTTTCCGAAGGGAGCGGCCCATGAGGAACTCCATGGACAGGTAGTGGACCTGCCGGGCGTGGGTGTCCCGGACCTTGTCTGCGGACTTCAGCTCCCGCTCCGAGATGATATCCCGGATTACCAGGGCGCAGGCCTGGAACATCTGGAGGGAGGTGGCCTCATCCACATCCCGGCCAAAGTTCCGGCGAAGTTTGCCGATAATGAGCTCCATGAGCTCTTTTTTCGTATATTTCCGCAAGAATTTCACTCCATTCTCAGGCAGTTAGATGATGGAAACGTTTCCAAAAGAGTTCGGCGTCAATATATCATATTGTGGCCGGATTGTCAATGTTTCATAAGGCGGCGCCGCACAATTCGGCAAGAGGATCCGGTGGGAAATGTTGAGTTTGGGAAAAGACATTCTTTAGAGAAATATTTGGCATATTTCGAAAAAATACCGCATTTCCGGCTCAAAAGATCCGTCAAAGACCGCAGACACAATTGTGCGGTGTTGCCGCAAGTTTGGGAGGAACATACGGGAACAGAAAACGGGGGCCGGCCTTTGGGCCGGCCCCCTGGGAGTGTATGTCCCTTTATTTCCCGGTAATCCAGCCGTATACCTCCTGGTAATCGCCGGCGGAGCGGCTCCAGGAGAAGTCGGAGGTCATGGCGTTCTTCTGGAGGCGCTTCCACGCTTTGGGATTGTCGTGGTACAGTTCCACCGCCTGGCGGAGCACCCACACCATATCGCCCTTGTTGATGTTGGCAAAGGTGAAGCCGGTGCCCTCCCCGGTGAACTGGTTGTAGGGGATCACCGTGTCCTTCAGTCCGCCGGTCTCCCGTACCAGGGGCAGAGTGCCGTAGCGCATGGCGATCATCTGGGAGAGGCCGCAGGGCTCGGCGATGGAGGGCATGAGGAACAGATCGGCGCCGCCGTAGATGGCGGTGGAGAAGGCGTCGGAATACATGATCTGGGCGGAGAACCGGCCGGGATACTGGGCGGCTGCCTGACGGAAGGCCTCCTCATACTTCCAGTCGCCGGTGCCGAGCACCACCATCTGCAGGTCCAGAGCCATGATGTCATGGATGGCGTCCACCACCAGATCAAAACCCTTGTGCTGCACCAGCCGGGAAACGCAGGCCACCACCGGGATGTGGGGATCCTCCTTGAGTCCGGCCATTTTCTGGAGAGCGGCTTTATCGGCCTTCTTGCCCTGGGGCTGCTTGTCGTTGAAGAGTTTGGTGAGTCCCCGGTCATGCCAGGGGTCATAGCGGACGGTATCAATGCCGTTCAGGATGCCCCGGAGCTTGTGGGCATTGTCGGCGACAACCCCCTCCAGCCCATGGGCGTAGAAGGGATAGCGCAGCTCCTCCGCATAAGAGGGGGAGACGGTGGTGACATAGTCGGAGGCGTAAATAGCGCCTTTCATCAGGTTCACGTCTCCGTAGTAGGCCAGCATATGCTCGTGGAAGTAACCCTCAGACAGGCCGAACAGATCCACAAGGAGCTCGTGGCCGTACCGGCCCTGGTATTCAATGTTGTGGATGGTGAACACGCTCTTGGTGTTGGACAGTTCGGGAACCCGGCTCCGCTCCTCCAGCAGGTAGATGGGGACCAGAGCGGTCTGCCAGTCATTGCAGTGGATCACGTCAGGCCGGAAACCCAGGTGGCCGGGAGATTCGATGACGGCCCGGGAGAAAAAGGCAAAGCGTTCGGCGTCGTCGTAGTGGCCGTAAAGGCCCCGGCGTTTGAAGTAGTATTCGTTGTCTACAAAGTAGAAAGTGACCCCATCCCGCTTGAGCTCAAAGAGGCCGCAGTAGGGGGTGCGCCAGGCCAGGTGGACATGGAAGCACTGGAGATAGGTCATCTGGCTGCGCCAGTCTTCGCCAATGCCCTCATAGAGCGGAAGAATGACGCGGACGTCATGGCCCAGCTTGGCCAGGGCCTGAGGGAGAGAGCCGGACACATCGGCCAGTCCGCCGGTCTTGATGAAGGGGGCTGCCTCAGAGGTGGCAAAGAGGATGTTCATATGTGACTCCTTTCCGGATGGGGCGTTTCCGTTCGAGATAAATCAGTTTGCAGAAGGCCGCCGGAGGGTGAGCCTCCGGCGGCCCGGGAGTTATACGATCTCGTTTTTGGCGATGACCAGGGGATAGGTCTCATGGCCCATGAGCATCCGGCCCTGGCATACCCGGACGTTTTTGTCGGTGATGGTGTAGCGGAGAACGGCATCGGACTGGATGGAGGTGCGCTGCATCAGGATGCAGTTTTCCACCTTGGCCCCCTTTTCCACCCGGACTCCCCGGGAGAGGATGGAATTGATGACGGTCCCTTCGATGACGCAGCCGTCGGAGATGAGAGAATTCACCGAGCGGGCCTCCGGTCCGTAGTAGGTGGAGGGATTGGACTGGTCTTTGGTCTTGATGGGGCGGTCAGGGGTGTAGAGGGAGGCGCGCACCACGGGGTCCAGCAGTTCCATGCTCTGCTGGAAGTAGCCGGCCACCGACTGAACTTTGGCGGCGTAGCCGTCAAAGCGACAGGCCCGCAGCTTCAGCCGGCCCCGGTTGGCCAGGAGCACCCCATGGCTGAAGGAGGGAATATCATGGGCGGCGCACTGATCCACCAGGGAGAGGAGGAGGGACTTGGAGAGAATGTAGGTCTCCAGGGAGGCCTCTCCTTTGGGACCAGGGGGATTGAGGGACACATCGGTGACACTGCCGGTCTCATCCACGGTGAAGTAGTTGGTCATCCGGGGATCGACTTTGCTGTTGGAGGAGCAGACGGCGGTGATATCGGCGCCGCTTTCCACATGGCTGGCGAAGATGTCGGCGATGGGCAGGTTGGCGGCCAGATCGCCGCTGGTGAGGATAACGTAATCCTGCCGGATGTTCTGTAAGTAGGAGTATACGCCGGCCAGGGCGTCCATCCGGCCCCGGTAATGGCCGCTCTGGTATTTTCCCGAGAAGCTGAAGGGGGGCAGGATGCGCAGGCCGCCGTGCTTGCGGCTCAGGTCCCAGTCCTTGCCGGAGCCCACATGATCCAGCAGGGACTGATAGGAGGACTGGACGATGAGCCCGATATCACTCACCCCGGCGTTGACCAGGTTGGACAGGGCAAAATCCACCAGACGGTAGCGGCCGCCGTAAGGGATGGAACAGGTGTTGCGGTTCTGAGTGAGTTCCCGAAGACCGGTGTTCTCCCGGTAGGCAAAAATGATTCCATGAAGGTTATTCATGCCTTCACCCCCTTGACATTCCGGGTGACCATGGCCTTGGCGGGGACGGTGGCCCGGTCGCCCACTTTCAGATCCTGGGCCACTACGGTGATGCCCCAGCCATCTTCCCCGGTGGGGGCGGTTCCAACGTGGGCTCCCGCGCCGATGGTGGCCCGCTCCGCCACAATGGAGTATTCCACCACGGCGCCCGCCTTTACTACGGTGCCCGGCATGAGAATGGAGTAGCGGACCACAGCCCCCTCTTCAATGGTCACCGAATGGAAGAGGACGGAGTTCTCCACGGTGCCGTAGACCTCGCTGCCGCTGGTGACGATGGAGTGGCTCACGGTCGCGTTGGCGCCGGTGAAGTGGGGCGGACGGGCGGCGGCCCGGGCATAGATGGGCCAGTCGGTGTCATAGAGGTCCATGCCGGAGTGGGGGGTCAGCATATCCATGTTGGCGTCCCACAGCGAGTCGATGGTGCCCACGTCTTTCCAGTAGCCGGAAAAACGGTAGGCGCTCATGATTTCCCCGGCGCCCAGCATGGCGGGAATGATGTTTTTGCCGAAATCGTTGGAGCTTTTCTCATTGGCCTCATCGGCAATGAGATATTCCCGGAGCTTGGACCAGGTGAAAATGTAGATACCCATGGAGGCCAGGTTGCTCTTGGGCTTTCTGGGCTTTTCCTCAAATTCATAGATCATGTCGTTTTCGTCCACGTTCATGATGCCGAACCGGGAGGCCTCTTCCATGGGAACTTCCATCACCGAGATGGTGCAGGCGGCATGGGTGGTTTTGTGATGGCGGAGCATCTTGGAGTAGTCCATCTTATAAATGTGATCGCCCGAGAGAATGAGTACATACTCGGGATCATACTGTTCGATAAAGCCGATGTTCTGATAGATGGCGTTGGCGGTGCCTTTATACCAGGTGCCCTTATCCCCCTCCTGGATGTAGGGAGGCAGGATGTGGACGCCGCCGTCAGACCGGTCCAGATCCCAGGGCTGGCCGTTTCCGATGTAGGCATTCAGTTCCAGAGGCTGATACTGGGTAAGTACGCCAAC
>JAQXNP010000145.1 GCA_029098065.1 Clostridiales bacterium
CGCGCTTCAACCAAACATCCATTGTTTGCAGGAACGCCGTGATCCCAGGGGATCACGGCGTCCTTTCCAAAGCCATATCGATCCAAAATCTGATTTTGAGGATCCGGCCGGGAACATTTTCATGCTCCCGGCCGCCCAGTCAGTCCAACCCTCCAACAGCCGGCCGGCCGTCTATCAGGACTGCCCGGAGGCTCAAATCCCCGTTCAGCACCAGCAGATCGGCCCGCTTGCCCGGCTCCAGGGAACCGATCTCCCCAAACCGCCCGATGGCCCGGGCGGGGGTCTCGGTCACCGCGGTGAGCGCCGCCTCCAGCGGCATCCCGTAGGACACCACGTTGCGCACCTCGTCCAGCAGGTTGGTGGAGGATCCGGCCAGCGTGCCGTCGGACAGAGTGGCCCGGCCGTCTTTCACCACCACGGGGTGGCCGGTGAGCTCATACTCCCCGTCCCCAAGCCCGGCGCACCGGAGGGAGTCGCTGATGATGCACAGTTTCTGCCCGAACATCCGATGGACTGCCATGATGACGGCGGGATGGATATGGAGCCCGTCACAGATGAGCTCCACTGTGGCTCCGGACAGGAGCGCGGCCCCCACCACCCCCGGCTCCCGGTGAAGGAAGGGCGGCATGGCGTTGAACAGGTGGGTGGCATGGGAGGCCCCGGCCTGAAAGGCCGCCATGGCGGTATCATAGTCGGCGGCGGTGTGCCCCAGGGAGACCGTACAGACTCCGGCGGCCTCCCGGATGAATTCCAGCGCCCCCGGCACTTCGGGTGCCACGGTGATCAGCCGCACCTGACCGCCGCTGCGGTCATTGGCCCGCCGGAAGAGGTCCAGATCCGGTTCCCGGAGGTTCTCCGGGGCCTGGGCACCCCGCTTGGCGTAGGATAGGAAGGGCCCCTCCATATGGACCCCGGCGCACCTGGCTCCGTCCCCGGGACGGCGGAAGGAGCGGACTCTGTCCATGGCGGCCATCAGCTCGGGCTCCTTCAGCGTCATGGTGGTGAAGCAGAAGGAGGTGACTCCGTGAGCGGCGTAGTAGCGGGACAGGACGGGAAGGGCCTCCGCCCTCCCGTCGCTGAAGTCCTCTCCCATGGCCCCGTGGGTGTGAATGTCAATGAATCCGGGGACCACATAGGCCCCCCCTGCGTCCCATCCTTCCCCCGGCTCAAAGCCGGTGATCACATCGGTGAAGGAGATGGAACCGGTCTGAAACCGGCCGTTCTGAAACAGTCTGGCGTTGATGATGCGCATGCCGCGCGCCCTCCTTTTCCGGGATTTGCCCTGTCCGCCCCGGGCCGGGGTTCAGCCCTTCCGACTGTAAGGCGTATCCTCCAGCGGCAGGGTGGTGCGGAATTTCCCGTCGTAGTGATAATAGGCATTCTGTACCGCCGGGGCGGTGGGGATGGAGCAGATCTCCCCGATGCCCTTGGCCCCGCAGGCCAGCTCCTCCTGGCTCTTCTCCACCAGGATGGGCTCCACATCGGGAGTCTGGTCCGCCCGGAACAGGCCCAGGGCGGCATAGGGGACCGTGGGGGCCCCGTCCTTCATCGGGAGCCGCTCGGTAAGGGCGTAGCCCAGGGACATGACCACACCGCCCTCGATCTGGCCCTCCACGTTCACCGGATTCACCGCCCGGCCCACGTCGTGGGCCGCGATGACCCGTTTGACCTTTCCGGTCTCCTCGTCCAGCTCCACCAGATGGGTGGCGTAGCCGTAGGCGATGTGACTCACCGGATTGGGCTTATCCGAACCCATCTTGTCGGTGACGCCGGTATATTCCTGACGGAAGTCCGCCCCCTCCGCGGCCTCCAGGCCCCGGCCGTTCAGGGCCCGGCTCAGCTCCAGCGCCGCCCGGCGGGCCGCCTCCCCGGTGAACAGCGTCTGCCGGGAGGCGGTGGTGTTGCCCGAATCGGGGGCGATGGAGGTGTCCGGAGCGTCCCATGTCACCTGCTCCGGCGCCAGCCCGGCGGTCTGGCAGACGATCTGCACCAGGATGGTGCCCAGCCCCTGGCCGATGCAGGCCGCCGAGGTGCGGATGTGGATCACACCTTTCTCCACGTGGAGGGTCACCCGGCCGGTGTCGGGGATGCCCACCCCCAGTCCGGCGTTTTTCATGGCGCAGGCGATCCCGGCCCCGGGGTTGGCCTCATAATAGGGCCGGACGGCGTCCAGGGTCTCCACCAGAGCAGTGTCCGCCCCGGCGATCTGACCGTTGGGGAGCACCTGTCCGGGACGGATGGCGTTGCGGTAGCGGATCTCAAATTCGGAGATGCCCACCAGCGCCGCCAGCTTGTTCAGGTTGCACTCGGCGGCAAAGCAGCTCTGGGTCACGCCGAAGCCCCGGAAGGCCCCGCAGGGGGGATTGTTGGTATAGTAGGCCTTTCCGTCGATGTCGATGTCCTGAAAGTTGTAAGGTCCGGCGGCGTGGGTGCAGGCCCGCTGGAGCACCGGCCCGCCCAGAGAGGCAAAGGCCCCGGTGTCCGAGAGGAGGGTGGCCTTGAAGGCGGTGAGGCGGCCGTTCTCATCGCAGCCGGTGGTGACCTCCATCCGGAAGGGGTGGCGTTTGGGATGGCAGAGCATGGACTCGGCCCGGGACATGGCCACCTTCACCGGCCTCCGGGTCAGCAGGGCCAGGATGGCGGCGTGATGCTGCACCGACATGTCCTCCTTGCCGCCGAAGCCGCCCCCCACACATTTGGCCACGACCCGCACCAGGGCCTGATCCAGCCCGGCGGCGTCAGCGCACTCCCGCCGGGTCTGATAGATGCCCTGATCCGCCGACCAGATCACCACACCCTGCCCCTCCGGGGCGGCCACGGCGCACTCGGGCTCCAGAAAGGCGTGCTCGGTGACCGGGGTCTCATAGCGGGTGGTGACCACATATTTGCTGGCCTTCAGCTTGCCCTCCGCGTCCCCCCGGACCAGATGCTCATGGGACAGGAGATTCCCCCCCTCCTGGAGCCGGGGGGCGTCGGGAGCCATGGCCTCGTCAACGGAGAGCACCGGCTTCAGCACCTCGTAATCGATCTTCACGGCGGCCCTGGCGGCGTCCAGAGCCTCCCGGGTCTCGGCGGCGATGAGGACGATGGGGTCCCCCCGGAAATGGACCTCGCCCCCTACGGGCACCAGCACCCACTGGTCCCGTTTCAGATGGCCCACCTTCACCTGGCCGGGCAGGTCGGCGGCGGTGACCACCTTCACCACGCCGGGAAGGGAGGCCGCTTCCGCGGTATCGATGGCCCTGACCACCGCCCGGGGATAGGCGGAGCGCACCGCGCCGCCATACAGCATCCCCGGCAGATGGATATCGTCGGTATATTCCGCCGCGCCGATGGCCTTGGCGGGGGCGTCCACCCGCGGGAGCGCCTCCCCCACCGCGCCGGTGAAGGCCTCCCGGGGCACCGGGGCGTCCTCCCGGAAGAGCTTGGCCGCCAGGAGGATGGCATCCACAATCTTCTTATAGCCGGTGCACCGGCAGAGGTTGTTCCGAATGGCTTTCTTCACCGTCTCCCGGTCAGGATCCGGGACGGCGTCCAGAAGGGCCTTGGCGCTCATCACCATGCCGGGGGTGCAGAAGCCGCACTGGACCGCTCCGCAGTGGGTGAAGGCGTGGGCATAGACCTCCTTCTCCCGGTCGGTGAGCCCCTCGCAGGTGATCACCGATTTCCCCTCCATTCTGGAGGTCTTCTGGACGCAGGACTTCACGGCTTTCCCGTCGATGACCACCGTGCAGGTGCCGCAGCCGCCCTCGGAGCAGCCGTTTTTCACCGAGGTCAGCCCCAGCTCCTCCCGGAGGAAGGTCATAAGCCTGATATCCCTGTCCGTGGAGACAGCCTTTCCATTGACAGTAAACACGTACATGGTCGCCCCTCCTTTTTGTCTACAGTCTACCACGAAAATTCACCGGTGACAACGGCAAAAGCGTCGGCTTCTCCCCCGTGTTCTAAAAAACTTTTAGGGGTTAGGAAAATTTTTTTGAAATCGTCTTGACTTGCGCCTCCGAGATGATATGATATGGTCAGAAACACCGGAAAACGAAGTTTGGAGGGGTCAGTATGGAGCAGATCAAGTGGGTGGAAAACCGCCTTCCCAAAAGTGAGGACAAACACCTTTCCGTCATGTCCCTGGACAATGTGGCCAAGGCCCGCGCCTTCCACCAGAGCTTTCCCCAGTACTCGGTCACGCCGCTGGCCGGTCTGGACGGCATGGCCCGGCATCTGGGCCTGGGCGGGCTCTATGTAAAGGATGAGAGCTACCGTTTCGGTCTCAACGCCTTCAAGGTGCTGGGGGGCTCCTTCGCCATGGCCCGGTTTATCGCTCAGCAGACCGGCAGGGACGTGTCCGAGATGACCTATGACTATCTCACCGGCGACAAGCTGAAGGAGGAATTCGGCCAGGCCACCTTCTTCACCGCCACCGACGGCAATCACGGCCGGGGGGTGGCCTGGGCGGCCAACAAGCTGGGCCAGAAGGCGGTGGTCCATATGCCCAAAGGCACTGTGAAGAGCCGCTTCGACAACATCGCCCGGGAGGGGGCCCAGGTCACCATCGAGGAGGTCAACTACGACGACTGCGTCCGCATGGCCGCCGCCGAAGCGGCTCAGACCCCCAACGGTGTGGTGGTGCAGGACACCGCTTGGGACGGCTATGAGGAGATCCCCTCCTGGATCATGCAGGGCTACGGCACCATGGCTGCCGAGGCCGCGGACCAGCTCCGGGATCTGGGCGTGGACCGTCCCACCCACATTTTCATTCAGGCCGGAGTGGGTTCCCTGGCCGGAGCGGTTCAGGGCTATTTCGCCAACCGCTTCCCCGACTGTCCCCCCAGGGTCATCGTGGTGGAGGCCTCCGCCGCCGACTGTCTCTACCAGGGAGCCCTGGCCGGGGACGGCGCGCCCCGGTTGGTCGCCGGCGATCTGCGGACCATCATGGCCGGGCTGGCCTGCGGCGAGCCCAACACCATCAGCTGGGATATCCTGAAAAATCACGCCGCCGCCTTCCTCTCCTGCCCCGACTGGGTCAGCGCCAGAGGGATGCGGATGCTCTCCGCCCCGGTGAAGGGGGATCCCAGAGTGATCTCCGGCGAGTCGGGGGCCATCGGCATGGGGGTCGTGGCCACCATCATGACCGACCCGGCCTGTGCCGCTCTGCGGGACGCCCTGGGCCTGGGGCCGGACAGCCGGGTGCTCCTCTTCTCCACCGAAGGGGACACAGACCCGGAGAATTACCGGAACATCGTCTGGAACGGTGCCTATCCCGCGGAGTAAGATCTCCGGAACGGCGTCCGCACCACTATGATCTTTGATATGGAGGGAAAACAAGATGGATTTTGAGGCGATCAAACAGGCGGCTCAGGGCTATCAGGCCGATATGACCCGCTTCCTGCGGGAGATGATCTCCCATCCCAGCGAGAGCTGTGAAGAGAAAGAGGTTGTGGCCTGCATCAAGGCAGAGCTGGAAAAGCTGGGCTACGATCAGGTGGAGATCGACGGCCTGGGCAACGTGATCGGCTGGATGGGACAGGGTGACAGGATCATCGCCATCGACTCCCACATCGACACTGTGGGCATCGGCAACCGGGACAACTGGTCCGCCGACCCCTACGCCGGCTATGAGGATGACGCCGTCATCTTCGGCCGGGGCGGCTCCGATCAGGAGGGCGGCATGGCCGCCGCCGCCTACGGCGTCCGGATCATGAAGGATCTGGACCTCATCCCCGCCGGCTACCGCATCATGGTGGTGGGCTCCGTGCAGGAGGAGGACTGCGACGGCATGTGCTGGCAGTACATCGTCAACAAGTACTTCAACGGTCCCGAGGACGCCCGCAGCAAGATCGAGTTCGTCATCTCC
>JAQXNP010000146.1 GCA_029098065.1 Clostridiales bacterium
CGAGCTCCAGTGTCACGGCTCGCCCCAGGTCCTTGCCCTGGCCCTGGAGGCCCTCTTTGCCCACGGCGCCCGGCAGGCCGGGCCGGGGGAATTCACCCGCCGGGCCTTCCTCAACGGAAAGCTGGCTCTGGCCCAGGCGGAGGCGGTGATGGACCTCATCGACGCCGAGACTTCCGGCGCGGTACGGCAGGCCGCCGGCCAGCTCTCCGGAGCCCTCTCCCGCCGGGTGGGGGGAGTCTACGACGGTCTGGTGGACGTCTCCGCCCATTTCCACGCTGTACTGGACTATCCGGATGAGGACATCGATCCCTTTACCCGGGATACCCTGGACAGCGCCCTGACCTCTGCCCGTTGGTCACTGGACGCCCTTCTGGCCACCTATGACCGGGGCCGGTTTCTGGCCAGAGGAGTCCCCTGCGCCATCGTGGGCCGGCCCAACGCGGGCAAGTCCTCCCTCCTCAACGCCCTGGTAGGGTATGAGCGGGCCATCGTCACCGCCATTCCCGGCACTACCCGTGACACGGTGGAGGAGCGCTGTGTCCTGGGCGGTGTCCTTCTCCGCCTCATCGATACCGCCGGACTCCGCGCCGCCTCTGACGAGGTGGAGCGGATGGGGGTGGAACGGAGTCGGAAAGCCATGGAGGAGGCAGGTCTCATCCTGGTGGTCATCGACCAGTCCCAAAACATCGGGGAGTCGGACTTTCAGCTTTTGCAGGAGGCCATGGCATTGGCCCCTACCGTTCTGGTCCGGAACAAATCCGACCTGCCCTCCGCCCCGATCCCCGCTGCCTCCATGGATCTCCCTCCCGCGGTGGAGGTGAGCGCCAAAACCGGCCAGGGGCTGGACGCCCTGGCCGCGGCGGTGGCCGGCTGCTTCCCCCAGGGGGAGGGCGATACGGCAGGGGAGCTTCTCACCAACGCCCGCCAGGCGGAGGCCGCCGGCCGGGCCAGAGAGGCGGTGGAGCGGGCCCGGAGCGCCCTGGCCGCAGGCGTCACCCCGGACGCCGTTCTCACGGATGTGGAGGAGGCCCTGGAGGCGCTGGGCGAACTCACCGGCCAGAGTGTGCGGGAAGATATCACCGACCGCATTTTCCAGCGCTTCTGCGTGGGGAAATAACTGCTCTTTCCGGACAGCAAAGGACCCGCTCTCCTGTGAGAGCGGGTCCTTCCTTTCGTTCGATTCAGGTCTTTTTCTCAAAAGTCGCGCCGCAGCTGCGGCAGGTGACGGAGATCTTTCCCTTCCCCTTGGGCGCCCGAAGCTGCTGGCCGCAGTTCGGGCAGCGAAAATAGCAGTGATCCCGGTCCTGACGGCGGCATTTCCGGACGTTGTACCAGCGTACAATCGGCCGCACCGACTCCAGAAAGCGTTCATTCTCCGCCCTCCGCCGTTCGATCTGCCGGGAAAACGTCCGGTAAAACGCCAGAATCAGACACAGGGTGGACAGCAGGGACAGCAACTTGCCTCTGGTCAGGAGGGAGAGAATATAGAACGCCAGGTAGCAGCCAATGAGGGCAAATCCCAGCTGATCCGCCCCATACCGGCCATACATTACGCGTTTCATCCAGCCCATGCCGTGCCGCCTGCTCTTTCCCGGGCCCCGCCCGCAAACTTTTCTTTACATAATGTCATCTACTGAACAAACCGCTTCGTGGCATGTTCGTGCGGCGATTGCCGCACAATTCTATCAAAAGGGCTGTTTTCAGCCCTTTTGATAGAATGCAGACATTGTGTTACAATGCGTATTTCCGATGGTGCGGTACACCACGCCAACGGGAAGCGCAAGGATTTTGCGCAATTCTGCGCCAAATCCTTGTACTTGAACAAAGCTGATTGTCCTTGTAAGCCTTGACTTTCGAGGCCAATCAGCTTTGTTCAGTACGCATTACATAGAACTAATCATAGCGGCTTCCCGCCCTCAGGTCAAGGACAGAAACGTAAACAAAATGTGAATTGTGACGGAAAATCCCGTCCTTTTTCTCAAACAGCCGATTTCCTCTTGCGATTTTCCCGCAAAACCGGTATACTGTGCTAAAATGGCAGTTGCCGGAGGGCTCAGAATGAAACGGATTGACAAAGAGAACTACTACCTGGATATCGCGGAAACCGTGCTGGAGCGTTCCACCTGTCTGCGCCGGTGTTATGGGGCCATCATCGTCAAGAATGACGAAATCGTAGCCACCGGCTACAACGGCGCTCCCCGGGGCCGGAAAAACTGCGTGGACCTGGGTTTCTGCACCCGGGAGGCCATGAGCATCCCTTCGGGGGAACGGTATGAGCTGTGCCGCTCTGTCCACGCCGAGGCCAACGCCATCATCTCCGCCGCCCGCAGCGATGTGCTGGGGGGCACCCTCTACCTGGTGGGGCGGGACGCCAAGACCGACGTCCTTCTCCCCGACGCTACCTCCTGCTCCATGTGCCGTCGGCTCATCATCAACGCGGGCATCGACCGGGTGGTCATCCGCCGGACGCCCGCCGAGTACTCGGTGGTCCATGTGGAGGACTGGATCCGGGAGGATGACTCCCTTCCCGGGATCAACCCATGCGCCTGCTCCGGCTGCGGCCAGAATTGAATCCCGATCCGCTTCGCCGGGCCCTCTCTTACGAGGGGACCCGGCGTTTTCCTTTCCCTTTCGGATGGGAAATTCCTTGACAGAAATGCTGCGTGGCCTTAAAATAAGTCTGGTGCATTTTCTTGAGCCGCGGCCAGCCGCAGCTCAGGTTTCCGGACCGGAAGGTCCGGTCTGTGTTTTATGAGAAACTGACAAAACTGAACACACGGAGGTGTAATAAGGCAGAATGGAATTTAACGTACTTTGCGTCATTATGGCCATCATTGGCCTGGTTGTCGGCGCTGTGGCGGACACCTTTTACCGCAAGAACGTGTCTGAAAAGAAGGTAGGCAGCGCGGAGGAAGAGGCCAAGCGCATCCTCAACGACGCCATCAGAACCGCGGAAAACAAACAGCGGGAAGCCATGGTAGAGGCCAAGGAGGCCATCCTCACCGCCCGCAATGAGTGGGAAAAAGAGGAGAAGGAGCGCCGCAGCGACCTTCAGAAGCAGGAGCACCGCCTGCAGCAGAAAGAGGAAAATCTGGACCGCAAGACCGACAACATCGAAAAGAAGGAAGAGACCCTCCAGAAGAAGCTCACCGAACTGGACGCCGCCCGGGAGGAGGCGGAGGCCCTCAAGGATCAGCAGCGGGCCGAGCTGGAGCGGATCTCCGGCATGACCGCCGAGGAGGCCAAGGATCTCCTCATCAGCCAGCTGGAGGCCGAAGTCACCCACGAGTCCGCCGCCAAGATTAAAGAGGCGGAGGCCCACTATAAAGAGGAATCCGACAACATGGCCCGGGAAATCATCGGCCTGGCCATCCAGCGCTGCGCCGCCGACCATGTGGCGGAGGCCACCGTGTCGGTGGTCCCCCTGCCCAACGATGAAATGAAGGGCCGCATCATCGGCCGCGAGGGCCGGAATATCCGCACGCTGGAGACTTTGACCGGCGTGGATCTCATTATCGATGACACTCCGGAGGCCATCACGGTCTCCTGCTTTGACCCTGTCCGCCGGGAGATCGCCCGCATCGCCCTGGAGAAACTGATCCAGGACGGCCGCATCCACCCCGCCCGGATCGAGGAGATGGTGGAGAAGGCCAAGCGTGAAGTGGACGCCGCCATCAAGGCGGAGGGCGAACGCGCCGTCTTTGAGACCAACGTCCACGGCCTCCATCCCGAGCTGGTCAAACTGCTGGGCCGGATGAAATACCGCACCAGCTACGGCCAGAACGTGCTGAGCCATTCCATCGAGGTGGCCCATCTGGCCGGACTCATGGCCGCTGAGCTGGGCGGCGATGTGGCCACCGCCAAACGGGCAAGCCTGCTCCACGATCTGGGCAAGGCCATTGACCATGAGGTAGAGGGCTCCCACGTGGCCATCGGCGTGGAGCTGGCCCGGAAGTACCATGAGAGCGAGGAAGTTATCCACGCCATCGAGGCGCACCACGGCGACGTGGAGCCCAAGACCCTCACCGCCGTCCTGGTCCAGGCCGCCGACGCCGTCTCCGCCGCCCGTCCAGGCGCCCGGCGGGAGAATCTGGAGAACTACATCAAACGGCTGGAGACGCTGGAGAGCATCGGCTCCTCCTTCCCCGGGGTGGAGAAGTGCTTCGCCATCCAGGCCGGCCGGGAGATCCGCATCATGGTGGAACCCGAAAAGGTCAGCGAAGATCAGATGGTCCTGCTGGCCCGGGACGTGGCCAAGAAGATCGAGGACGAGATGGAGTATCCCGGCCAGATCAAGGTCAACATCATCCGGGAGACCAAAGCGGTGGATTACGCCAAGTAAACAGCGAACCGGCTTCCCCAAAAGGGGAAGCCGGTTTTTTTCATTTTTCCTCCGGCAGCGGCCGACGGCGGTGCTCCAGGGGCTCCCAGGCGGGCCGCGGCAGCCGCTGCATAGAGCCGAAGACCCGCTCCTTCAGCCCGGGGTACCGGCGCTCCAGCTCCGTCACCAGCTCCTTGACCTCCTGGCGCTTGGTGTATCCGTCCGCCGGGCAGGGGTTCTTCACCACGGGCATGTTGTTCCGCCGGGCCGCCCCCCGCACCATGCCCTCCCCGCAGTAGAGAAGGGGGCGGATCTGCGTGATGCCGGTACGGGTCAGCTCGGTGACGGGCTGAAAACAGCTCAGCCGTCCCTCGTAAAACAGGGACAGGAAAAAGGTCTCCACCGCGTCGTCAAAATGATGTCCCAGGGCGATCTTGGTGATCCCGGCCTCCAGAATGGCATTGTGAAGAGCTCCCCGCCGCATCTTGGCGCACATGGAGCAGGGGTTCTTCTCCTTGCGAAGGTCAAAGATGATATGGCTGATCTCACTGGAAATCAGGTGGAACGGGACCTCCAGGCCGGCGCAGTAGTCCGCCACCGGCCCGAAGTCGGCACGCTGCCGCCCATCCGCCGCCCCCATGTCCAGCGTGAAGGCCTCCACCGTAAATGGCTTGGGGTAATACCGGGACAGCTTGGCCAGGGCGGTCAGGGTCACCAGAGAGTCCTTTCCCCCGGATACCCCCACCGCCACCCGGTCTCCGGGCTGGATCATATCATAGTCCTCCACACACCGGCGGACCAGGCTGCAGATCTTTTCCATAAAGCGCCTCCGAAAATTTGAAAATTGAAATTGAGCATTTGGAAGGATTCAAGAGAAAAACAGAGATTTCAAGAGATTTAAACTTCCTAAATTAAAAATCTTCAAAAAGAGGTTGACACCTTCCGGTCTCCGTATTATAATACAAAACGCTCCGAACGTCCAGGTTCGGGGCGCTTTCTCTGTTAAAACGCTCATTTTTTGAGTATCAAATTGGAGGTTTCAACATGTCCACTTTCATGGCCAACAAGGGCAACATCGTCCGCAAGTGGTATATCCTCGACGCGGCGAACAAGCCCCTGGGCAAGACCGCTGTCATCGCCGCCGACCTGCTGCGGGGCAAGCGGAAGCCCGAGTACACCCCCCACGCCGACTGCGGTGACTACGTCATCATCCTCAACGCCGAGAAGGCCGTCCTCACCGGCAAGAAGGGTGAGCAGAAGTTCTACCGCACCCACTCCGGCTACCCCGGCGGTCTCCACGAGATCAACTACCGTCTGCTGATGCAGAGCAAGCCCGAGCTGGCCATGAAGCTGGCCGTGCGCGGCATGATGCCCCGCAACACCATTACCAAGGACTCCCTGAGCCGGCTGCACATCTGCCGCGGCGCTGAGCACAAGTACGCCGCCCAGAAGCCCGAGCCCTGGACCATGGACTAAGCAGGAGGTAAATGAAGATGTATAAGAGCAAGAAGCCTTATCTGTACGGCACCGGCCGCCGGAAGTCCTCCGTGGCCCGGGTGCACCTGTTCCCCAACGGCACCGGTGCCATCACCATCAATGGCCGGGACATCGACGACTACTTCGGCCTGGATACCCTGAAGCTGATCGTCCGTCAGCCCCTGGTCACCACCGATCTGGTGGGCAAGGTGGACGTGGTGGCCACCGTCACCGGCGGCGGCGTCACCGGCCAGGCCGGTGCCATCCGTCACGGCATCTCCCGCGCCC
>JAQXNP010000147.1 GCA_029098065.1 Clostridiales bacterium
GATACGGCTCGTCCAACAACTCGCCGTCCACATACACATTTCCGTCAGCGTCAATGTCCACCCACTGGCCGGGAAGCGCGATACAGCGTTTGACTAATATTTTGTTGCCCAGATAGAACGCTACCATGTCGCCCGGCTCAAAATCAGACCCTTTCACGGAGACCACAATATCTCCTTCATTCAGTGTCGGTGCCATGGAAGCCCCGTAGATTTGCAGCACGGGCATCCAAATGGTGGCTACCAATACGGCCACCGCGGCCACAACGACCAGAGTGTAGATGGTACTTCTCAAAACCCGTTTATATCGCTTTTTATATTTTTCTCTGCCAAGCTCCGCTGTGAGCTGCTCCATAGTCGGAAGCTCGCGGGGAGAATTTGCTTTGTTCTTCATCTGTCTCAACCTCTCTGGCAGACTGAATCATTGCACGCAAAGTATACTGGTCTTTCAGTAGTTTAGCTGCTCTGGCAGCGACCTGTTTCCAATAAGCATCTGCTTCCGCACGTACTTTTTGGCTGTATGCCTCTGCCTCCTGCCGGATCTTCTCAGCCTGTTTTCTGCCTTTTCCTGCATATCCCGGCAGACTGCATCCCGTCGGCTGCTTATCCGCTGGGTATCTCCAGATACTTGCTGCGCCGCAGCCTCTGCCGCCTGAAAACTCCGTTGAGTACCAAAGCTGCTTCCGCAATAGAGCCGGCTTTATCAACAGGAATTCTTCTTCGATCCTCGAATCGGGCTTTCGCCTGTTCCAGCCTGTTTCTCAGCCTTTCATTTTCCTCGGCCAGCGAGATCAGCATTTCCAACAGCCCGTTCCGACTCAGGCGCCGCTGCCTTTTACCTGTCACCCGGCATCTCCAATTTGTGCCACTCGATACCAAAAAGGGCAGCGTTCATTTCTCCGCCTGCCCTGTGTTCTTACTCCGCAGCACGACGGTTATCTTCCTTCCAATGTGCTGTGTTTTAACTGCTTTCATGCGGCAGTCTGCGCAACACATCATTTCCATTATGTAGTGAAACGATTCCAGCAATAGATACATATCCAGTTTTATACAGAGACAGTATAGCGTCAGAATGCCAGGAAATCAAGTGGAGACACTGGAAAAAGTACGTAAATAGCAGCAAAAACCAAGTCAAGAAAACCAGCATAAAATGGGCAACGCAAATTCACCCCAAGCGTCAAATAAGCACCTATAGTGAGGGTCGGAAAAGAATTCGTCCGTACAGAGGTACAGTTTATCCCGGCAAAACACAAAGCGAAGATCATTACAGAGAAACCTATAAATGCAGGGCATGCGTAAATTCAGAGAGCCCTGCATGGAAAAAGCACCGGTACCATATCCTCCGGCAGAGCAAGATCATTAAATCCCTCCATCACTTTATTATGAGAACAGTATGGGCGGCCTGTACCATTTACAGTTCTGCTTTTTACAGATGCCTCCCATTCATGTCCGTGCTTACATTTTCAAATCACTCTTTTATTCAATCCAAGAGATACCTGCATCGGTTTCAGCTGATTCTTCTCTGACCATTTGCGGACAAGTTCCGGATGTGCGGCGGCAAAACTGCTGTTCATACCGCAAACCTCCTTTTGGTAAATCGTTTGGTATTGTGGTACAAATTATAGCGGATTTCCTATAAATGGGGGAGCTTGCGACTTGCGCATTCGCAGAATGATTCGGACAAAAAAAGACCCTGAGAAATGGTCGTTCCTCAAGGTCTTTTATACGAATTAACTTCGCCGCAATATACGAATTGATACAAAATGTGTGATTCTTCCATCTCTGCATCAGCTTTCGCACCGTTTGATGTGAGTTTGATGTAAAGATGTATTTTCGGAGGGTGAAGCCCAAAAGCCCTTGAAAACACGGGCTTTTTCGGTTTTTTAATTATCCAGGGGCTTCATGGTCGGGAACAGAATCACGTCCCGGATGGAATCGGCCCCGGTAAGCAGCATGACACACCGGTCGATGCCGATGCCCAGACCACCCGTGGGAGGCATACCGTATTCCAGAGCAGTGATGAAATCCTCATCCATCATTCCCGCCTCGTCATCCCCCTTGGCCCGGGCCTCCACTTCCTTCTGGAAGCGGCTGCGCTGATCAATGGGGTCGTTGAGCTCAGAGAACGCGTTGCCCATCTCCGAATGGCAGATGAACAGCTCGAACCGCTCCGTGAGCCGGGGATCCTTGGGGGACCGCTTGGCCAGAGGGGAAACATCCACCGGATGCATGGTGATAAAGGTCGGCTGGATGAGCTTCTCCTCCACCTTCTGGTCAAAGCACTCATACAGGGCGTTGCCCCAGGTGGGGTCCTTGGTCTCCGGCAGCTCCACGCCATGGGCCTTGGCGGTGGCTACGGCCTCTTCGTCAGAAGTGATGGCCATGAAATCGATGCCCAGATACTGCTTGACGGCCTCCGCCATGGTCATGCGGGGCCAGCCGGGGGTCAGGTCGATCTTCTCTCCCTGCCACTCCACCTGATAGGTCCCCAGGATCTTCTGGGCAGCGGAGGAGAGCAGATCTTCAAAGAGATCCATCATATCGTTGAAATCCGCATAGGCCTGATAGAGCTCAATGGTGGTGAACTCCGGGTTGTGCTTGGGGTCCATGCCCTCGTTGCGGAAGATACGCCCGATCTCATACACCCGGTCCATGCCGCCCACGATGAGCCGCTTCAGAGGCAGTTCGGTGGCGATCCGCATGTACATGTCCAGATCCAGCGTATTGTGGTGGGTGATGAAGGGCCGGGCGGTGGCGCCGCCCTGGATGGTATTGAGCACAGGGGTCTCCACCTCAATAAAGCCCCGCGCGTCCATGAAGTCCCGCACATACTTGATAAACTTGGAACGAACGATGAAGACCTGCTTCACATCCGGGTTCATGATGAGATCCACGTACCGCTGGCGGTAGCGCAGTTCCCGGTCCTGAAGTCCATGGAACTTCTCGGGCAGGGGCAGCAGAGATTTGCACAGCAGCGTGATGTTTTTGGCGCGGACACTCATCTCACCCCGCTGGGTGCGGAACACTTCTCCCTCCACACCCACGATGTCTCCGATATCGTATTTCTTAAACTTTTTATACGCCGCCTCGTCCATCTCGTCCTGACGGGCATAGAGCTGGATGCGGCCATCCCGGTCCTGAAGGTCGCAGAAGCTGACCTTGCCCATGCCCCGCTTGGACATGAGCCGGCCCGCCACCTTGACGGTCTTGCCCTCCATGGCGTCAAAGTTGTCCTTGATCTGTTTGGATGTGGCGTCCCAGACGAAGCGGGTCTGCTGGAAGGGATCCTCCCCCGCTTCCTGAAGGGCGGTGAGCTTCTCCCGGCGCAGCCGCAGCAGCTCAGAGAGCTCCTTTTCCGGGGCGGTGTTCTTCTGTTCCTCGGCCATATTTCTCTCTCCTATCGGGATAATTTACTTCTTCTGAATGTCCAGGATCCTGTACTTGAGGACACCGGCGGGGGCCTCCACCTCCACCTCGGTCCCAACCGTCTTGCCCAGCAGGGCCTTTCCAAAGGGGGAATCCTCCGAGATGCAGCCGTTCATGGGATCCGCCTCCTGGGAGCCCACGATGTGGTACTCTTCCTCCTCATTGAACTCCACGTCCAGCACCTTCACCAGGCTGCCCAAGCTCACCTGATCGGCGGCGAACTCCTGCTCCTCAATGACCACATAGTTGGCCAGAACGGCCTCTACCTCGGCAATGCGGGAATAGAGCTTGCCCTGCTCGTTCTTGGCCTCGTCATATTCGCTGTTCTCACTCAGATCGCCGAAGGAACGGGCCTCCTTGATCTGCTCGGCCACCTCCCGCTCCCGAACGGTTTTCAGATAGGTCAGCTCGTCCTGAAGCTCCTTCAGGCGCTGAGGGGTCAGTTTATACTGCTTTGCCATATGCCAAAGTCACCTTTCTTTTCGATCTGGGAAAACGGGCTCTTCTGAGCCCGTTTTGTGGTATACATACTCCCACTGATACAATTATTTATGTATTATAGGGATTTTCCCACTGTCTGTCAAGGGGGAGAGGGAACGACTGCGATCTCCTTCTGTCCCACCCGGCCGGTCTCCCACAGAAGCTCCAGAAGCGGCAGAGGGTCCAGTTCCGGCGGCAGTTCCGCCTCCGGGAGGGTCAGGGTCAGTCCCGCCAGCTCCGGCTCTCCCCACAGCCGGATCACCCGGCCCGGCCCGGGCTGTACAGAGGAGAGTTCCAGCGTCACCTGAGGAAGAGGCCCCTGCCCCCAATGGAGGGGCACCGCACCGTACCGGCCCCGGAGTTCATCGGCCAGTTCCTCTTCCCCCCTGCCCAGATCCAGCAGCAGAGTCCCGACCTGAGGGCACAGAATGCAGGCCAGCCGCCTGGCTTCGGGCCCCGCCACATCGCCCCGGAGCGCCACTGTCCGGAGCCGGGGCGGATATTCCCGCAGAAGCGTCAGGGCCAGCTCCGCCCCCTCGGCCCGGCACAGGGGGAGAGTGTCCACCGGAAAAATCCCCTCTGACCGCAGAATATCCCAGCCTGTGAAATCCGCCGAAGCCAGCGCCCGGCGGACAGACATCCGGCGGAGAATTCTGGCCCCCTGCCGCAGGCGGCGGGCCGGATTTCCTCTGGGCAAGGCCACTGCCGCCAGCGGCAGGTCCAGCACCCGCCTCGGCTCCAGGCGGGGATGGAGGCGCCGCTCGTCCTTCCAAAAAAGCCACCCCACCACAGGCATTCCCCCTTTGAGGAGAGGATATGCGCCGGGCGGGGCGTGTATGATCCTACTTTCCCAGCAGCTCCAGAGCCTTCCGGACCTGCGCGTCCTCCTCATGGCTGAGGTTGCCGGCCTGAAGCTGTGCCAGTTCTTCATCGGACAGAGCTACCTCCGCGTCCAGGGTGACCCCGGTGCCGATCAGAGACACCCCCTCGCCGGTGGTGTACCGGGCGGTGGAGAGATTCAGCGCCCCGCCGTTGCTCAGGGCGATGGCCTGCTGAGAGTAACCCTTGCCGGAGGTCTCCACGCCCACAATTCTGGCCCCCGCCGCCTCCTGGAGCTCCGCGGCAAAGAATTCCGCGGCGGAGTAGGTGTTGGCGTTAACCAGCACCGCCATGGGAACCTCCACACAGGCGGCGTCCGACTCCACAGTCTCTTCCAATCCCAGCTTGCTCTGGGTGCGGAAGATGATCCCCTCCGGCAGCAGATGATCCAGCATGTCCGTGAGCTCCCCCACATAGCCGCCGCCATTTTCCCGCATGTCGAAGAGAAGGCTGTCCGCCCCCTGTTCCAGCAGTTCGTCCACTGCCTTGTTCAGCTTTTCGGCGCTGTGGCTGTAAAAGTTATCCAGCTTCACATATCCTGTCCCGTTGTCCAGCAGTTCCGCGTGCACCGGCTCTACCTCTATATCCGCCAGAGTCAGGGAGACCTCCCGCAAACCGTCCTCTCCCAGGACCGTCAGGGTGATCCGGGTCCCCGTCTCCCCTGAAATAAGACTCACGCCGTCCTCCCGGTTTTCTCCGGCCAGGGAGGTTCCGTTCACAGCGGTGATGATCTCCCCCGAGACCAGCCCCGCCTCTGCGGCCGGACCTCCCTCCACCACAGACCGGATCCGCAGTCCCCGCTCGTCCGTGTATTCTATCGTGACCCCGATCCCCACATAGGTATTACTTCTCCGCTGGGTCTGGGCCTCATATTCCTCGGCGGACAGGTAATAGCTCCATCGGTCTCCCAGACCGGCTACCATACCGGAGAGGGCACTGTCCACAGCCGTCTCCTTCTCATACTCCCCTACAAAGCGGGTCTGGACGATCGCCAGGCCCTCCAGCAGGCTGGCCCCCTGGGGCCCTATCAGCAGCCACACCGCCAGCAGTACCAGAGCCAGGGCGGCAGCCGCTCCGCCTAGGGCAGAGAGCAGCAGCTGCCGGCCGGAGTAGGTTTTCCTCTTCACAGTGCGTTTCTCCTCTCTTCAGGAAAGGGCGGACGGAAAAATCCGCCCGCCCTGTATTCCTTCCCGCATTACCAGTATGTAAAATTCACACCGGGGAACAGATTCAACGGGTTCTGCCGCACACCGTTCACCTTATACTCCAGATGAAGGTGATTTCCGCTTGCGGAACCGGTGGAGCCCACATAGCCGATGGTCTGACCCTGACTCACCACAGTCCCCGCGCTCACGGCCCGGGAGGTCATGTGGGCATAGAGGGTGGTAACGCCGTTTCCGTGGTTGATGACCACATAGTTGCCATAGGAACTGGGCGCATAGCCCGAAATGGCCACCACGCCCCCCTGGACGGCATAAATGGGCGTGTTTTTTGGCGCGGCAATGTCCACGCCGGTGTGGTTGTTGGACTTTCCGGTAAGAGGATGAATCCGCCAGCCGAACTTGGAGGTGACGGTGGTGTTGCTCGAGGGCAGGGGATAGGCATACCCGGAGCCGGTGGTGAATGTGATCTTGTTTTCGGCAATGAGCTTGTCCAGTTCCTTCTGCTTGGCTGCAATCTGGGCGGCGATCTTTTTCTCCTCCGCCTCCTCGGCGGCCACCAGAGCCTCCGCCTTGTCGGCCTGGGTCTTCAGCTCATCAAAGGCAGCCTGGGCTTCCTGAACCTTGGCCGCCTGTTCGGCCCGCTGGACATCCAGTTCGGCCTTTTGGGCGTCCAGCCCGGCCTTGGAGTCGTTGAGCTCCGCCAGGGTCTCCTCCACCTCCTGGCGGGCGGCGGCCAGGGCTTCCACCACCGAGTTGTCGTACTCCATGATCTCGTTCACCAGCGCCAGCCGGTCCAACAGATCGGAATAGCTGCTGGCCTGAAACAGAACCGCCCAGTAGGAGATCTCCCCAGCCTCTTCCATGGCTCTGGCCCGTTTGCAGAATTTCTCATAGGCCTCCTGCTCCCTTTCCTGGGCGGCAGTCAACGCCTCCTCCTGCTGGGCGATCAGAGCCGTATAGGTGTCGATCTGGCTCTGGGTATTGGAGATCTGCGCGTCGATGGCCTCCAGCTCCTGGGCCAGCAGATTCTTCCGCTCCAGCGCCTTTGCCTTATCACTCTCAATGGCTTTCAGCTGCTCCTGAAGTTCCTTCTTTCGGGCTGTCGCGTCAGCCGCCTCGCCCTTGAGTCCGGAGATCTGGTCCTTCAGCTCGCTCTCGCTCACCGCCCGGGCCGCCCCCAGGCTCCCCAGCATGGGAACGACCAGCGCCAGAACCATCAGCAGCGCCAGAACTGCGGTGATGACCCTCCGCCACTCGATTTTCTTCTTCCGCTTGGCCTGTGGCTTCTTTCCCAACCTGATTTCCTCCTTGGCCGGCAGCTTATACCTGCAAAAACTTCCGAATCGCCAGCACCGAACCGCCGGTGCCTACCACCAGCCCGGTGGCGGCAAAGACGGCCAGCACTCTGGGCCAGATTTCCCCGAATGGGATAATGTGGATCAGCTGAATGGTCTGCTGGGTGTCGATGGCCTGAGCGATGAGTTCATATATCCCCCACTGGCAGAAAAAGGCGATGACCGCTCCCGCCAGGCCCAGGATCATTCCCTCAAAGACAAAGGGGCCCCGGACAAAGCCATTGGTTGCGCCGCACATTTTCATAATGGCGATCTCTTCCCGCCGGGTGAACGTCCCCAGTTTAATAGTGTTGTAGATAATGAAAATGGAAATGAGCAACAGAAGCGCAATGAGAATCAACGCCACTCCGGTGGCCACATTGCGCACCATGACAAATCCCTCCGCCACCTCGGGAGCGGCCTGAATGGCGGCAATGCCGGGCACCGCCTCCACCGCGTCCATGGTCTCCTGGATCCGGCTGATGTCCGTCATATGGATGGCGTACCGATCCCGGAACACCTCATCCGGAAGGTCCGAATAGAGACTGGAATTTTTGTCGTCGGCGTATTGCGCCGCGTAGTTTTCCTTGGCCTCTTCCTTGGTTGTGAAGCTCACCGAAGAGACATTGTCCACCGCCTCCAGCCTGCTCTGGAGGGCCAGCGCCTGCTCCCGGGTATAACTTTCCTCCACAAAGGCAAGAAACTGGTTTTCCCGCTCCAGATCCCCCAGTTTATTCTCCAGATTCAGGGCCACCAGGGAAAACGAGCCCATGATGAGCAGGCAGGCCACGATCATGAAGACAGCGGCAAAGGACATGAGCCCGTGGGTAAAGATGGAGTGGAACCCTTCGGAAAAATAATAGCCTATATTATAATGTTTCTTCATTATCGTAATACCCGCCTGTCTCGTCGCTGATAATCCGGCCGTTCTCAATGGCAATGACCCGCTTGGAAAAACGGTTGACCAGTTCCTTCTCATGGGTGACCACCAGCATGGTGGTGCCCAGTTCATTGATCTTTTCCAACAGCATCATGATCTCCAGAGACCGCATGGGGTCCAGATTTCCGGTGGGCTCGTCCGCGATGATCATCTGTGGATTGTTCACCAGCGCCCGGGCGATGGCCACCCGCTGCTGCTCGCCGCCGGAGAGCTGGGAGGGATAGCGGTCTTCCTTCCGGGCCAGGCCCACCAGATCCAGCACATAGGGGATGCGCTTGCGGATCTCACGGGGAGCTGCCCCCACCGCCCGCATGGCGAAGGTGAGATTCTCCTGCACGGTCTTTTTCTCAATGAGCCGGAAATCCTGAAAAATCACTCCCAGCGTGCGGCGCATATAGGGCACCTGTCCCGGCTTAATGCTGCCAAGGTTATAGCCGTTGACCATTATGCGTCCGGCGGAGGGGCGCACCTCTCCGGTGATGAGCTTGATGATCGTGGATTTCCCCGAGCCGGAAGGTCCCACCAGGAAGGCGAACTCCCCGTCATCAATGCGCATGGAGACCCCCTTGAGGGCCTTGGTGCCGTTATCGTATGTTTTATGAATATCTAACAGGCGTACCAATTTCTTCGCTCCTCATAAAGCAATTGACAATCAGACGCAGGCGGAAAACCGCCCTGGTTCGATTGTCAATCGCCGCTCTTTGTCTTATATTTCCTGTGGGCCCTGCGTGGTCTCCATCGTCCCCGCGGCCCTTTTCAGAGGGACAGGGCCGGGAAACTCCCTTATTTGCCTGTTTTCTCCGGAAAAGATGTCAATTGTCGATGCCGCGGGAGACCAGATACTTCTTGACCATCAGGGCCACCTTGAAGGTGATGGCATCGTCAAACTCTCTCAGATCCAGGCCGGTCAGCTTCTTGATCTTCTCCAGCCGGTAGACCAGGGTATTCCGGTGGACGAAAAGCTTCCGGGCAGTCTCAGACACGTTCAGATTGTTCTCAAAGAACTTATTGATGGTAAACAGCGTCTCCTGATCCAGCGCGCCGATGGGGTTCTTTTTGAACACCTCCCGCAGGAACATCTCACACAGGGTGGTGGGAAGCTGATAGATGAGCCGGCCGATGCCCAGATTGTCATAGTTGATGATGCTCCGCTCGGTATCAAAGACTTTTCCCACTTCAATGGCCATCTGGGCCTCCTTGTAGGAGCGGGCCAGATCCCGGATATTGGTGACCACCGTTCCGATGCCCACCACCGGCTTGATCTCCAGCTCAGAGATCAGACGGTCCTCAATCTGCTGGGCAATCTTATCCAGCCGTTTGCCCTCCGTGCCCTCGGGCATCTGTTTGATGACGGCCACATCCGTTTCGCTGATGGAGAGGACGAAATCCGTCTGCTTGTCCGGGAACAGAGTCTGAATGGTATCGATCATCGCCGGGTCGGCAGGCTCCGGCTGCCGCACCAGAAAGACACCCCGGGGCACATCACACACGAAATGCAGTTCCTTGGCCCGGATATAGATATCCCCCAAAAGGATATTGTCGGAGATGATGTTTTTTACAAAGGTGCCCTTGTCGTGCTTTTCCTCATAGTTCTGCTTCGCTCCATTGAACGCCACAGCGGCCAGGCAGCACAGGGCTTTCGCCTCATCGTCCTCCCCCTGCACAAAGCAGGCGTAGTCAAACTGAGTGCCCCAGCTGGACAGCGCCTTGAAGGTGCGTCCGTCAAAGCGGACCTGTCCGCTCTCCGCGGCGTTAATGGGTTCCACCGCTCCGGCCCAGCGCTCTCCGATCAGGGAGAGATCCCCACAGGCCACCACGGTGCCTTCGGCGTCTATGACACCGATCACCCGGTCGGTCCCTTCTTTCATCTGTAATACGACACTCTGAAAAATCCGATTGGACATCTGGAATGCCTCCTTGCTCATTTCCCCGTCCGGGTGTGTACTTTTTTGTCTGTTTGTGTTGCGGGTTTTATTATAACGGCTTTTTTCTCCCTTTTCAATAGCAAATTCAGATTTTTTTGTTGAAAATGCCGAATTTCATTCTTGGGGGCCTGTTCCGGCACTCTGAATGGCAGAAATCTCCTTCTCTGTCAGGGGCCGCCAGTCTCCCCGCTCCAGCTCTTCGTCCAAAACAAGCGGACCGAACGTCCGCCGCTCCAGATAGACCACTGGCTTGCCGCGGGCGGCCAGCATCCGTTTGATCTGATGATATTTCCCCTCGCGGAGCGTTACCAGGGCCTCCGATGGGCCCAGACGCTCCAGGCCGGCGGGGAGGCAGCGGAGCCCGCTCTTCAGCACCATCCCCGCCCGGAAGGCGGCCTCGTCCCCCTCATCCAGCACGCCGTCCACCCGGACAAGATAGGTCTTGTCCACATGGCGTCGGGGCGACAGGAGACTGTGGGCCAAAGCGCCGTCATTGGTCAGCAGAAGGAGCCCCACTGTGTCCTTATCCAGCCGTCCCGCCGGAAAGAGGCCCGCTTTTTTCAGATAGCCGGGCAGAAGGGAGAGCACTGTGGGCTGCCTGGGATCATCGGTAGCGGACACCAGTCCGGCAGGCTTGTTGAGCATCAGACAGACCCGCTTTTCCCCGGAAATATCTGTACCATCCACCTGAAAGCGGGCAGTTTCAGCGTACTTATCCTCCCGGCGGACGGCTGGGACGCCGTCCACTGTCACCCGCCCGGCGCGGATGAGGTCGGCCGCCTCCTTCCGGGACCACCGGCCGGTATTGGCCAAAATTTTATCCAGCCGCTCCACAGCGGTTCCCCCTCTCCATCGTTTTTTCTGATTCTATCATATTTCCGCCCTGTTTCCCATAGGTATCAACTGGAATATTTGCGGTAAGGGGCGATGACCTTGTTGATTTGGACGGCAAAAATCAATCGAAAAAAGCTCACTCTGACGCTCGCGGCGGCAGTTGTCCTCTGCGGAGCTCTGGTGGCCGCCTCGCTGATGGGGGGACAGGGCGCGGCAGCCACGGCGGCAGAGCGGAGTCCCAAAGGGATCAAAACAGCGGAAGACCGGACGGCCTATCTCCAGAGTTGGGGCTGGGTGGTGGGAGAGGACGCGGCCTCGGTGGAAGAGCTGGAACTGCCCAGGGAGTTTGGCAGCGAATACGACGAATATCTTTCCCTCCAGTCTTCCCAGGGCTTCGATCTGACCAGGTACGCGGGCAAACGCGTGAAGCGGTACACCTATGACATTCTGAACTATCCCTCCGGGGAACAGGGCGTCCAGGCCCATCTGCTGATGTTCCGGAACACCGTGATCGGCGGCGAGGTACAGGGCGAGGGCTTCCTCCACGGACTGGCCATGCCGGGATGAGAAAAGCATCGGGCTGCCTCCCGGAGGACGGCAGCCCGATGGTTCACTTCACCATATGCACATTCACGTGAGGATATGTCATCTCCACACCCGTCCGGTCGAATTCGGCCTTTACCTGTTCCATCAGGTCATAATAGACCGGCCAGTAGTCCTCCGTGGCACACCACACCCGCATCAGATACTCAATGGCGTTGTCCCCGTAGCCGCACACCCGGATCAGAGGCTCCGGACTGGGAAAGGTCTTGGGATGGTTCCCCACCACCCGGGCAATACAGGCCTTGACCGTCTCCACCGGCGCGTCGTAGGAAGCGGAAAACCTGATCTCCACCTGACGCTTGTCAGCCGCGGTATAATTGACGATGGTCTGATTCGAAATTTCGCCATTTGGAATATAGACAGTCTTGTTGTCCACCGTCTGGATCTTGGTATAGACCAGTCCCACTTCATCCACGCTGCCGCTGGTTCCCCCGGCCTCTACAAAATCCCCGGCGGAGAAGGGACGGGCGGAAAGAAGCATGATCCCGCCGGCCAGATTGGACAAGGTCCCCTGGATGGCCAGAGAAACCGCAATGCCCAATACGCTGATTACAGCGACCAGAGAGGTCATGGGCACCCCCAGATACCCCAGCAGGACACATACGGCCACCAGCCACAGGATTACCTTCAATCCGGAGCGGAGGAAGGTACGCACGCCCCGATCCAGCTTGGCCCGCTCCATGGTCCGGTCGGCCAGCCGGACCGCCACCTTGATAATGACCAGGCAGGCGATCAGGAGGCCCGCCAGCACGGCGGCCTTTTCCCATGAAAAATTCTTTACTGTTTTCTGGATAAAACCCAGCGTCTCTTCCGCAGCAGCGGTATCCACTGTCGCCGGCATAAGAGTTCCCCCTTTTATTTCTTGGTGCTCCCCTGGTAAAAAAGAGGACCGGCCTCTCAGCCGGTCCTCTTCTCGGTCAGAAAGAAAACGAATTACTCGTTGATCTTGATGACAACGCCGGAACCCACGGTGTGGCCGCCCTCGCGGATAGCGAAACGGAGGCCTTCCTCAATGGCGATGGGGGTGATCAGCTCCACGTCCATCTCCACGTTATCGCCGGGCATGCACATCTCGGTGCCCTCGGGCAGAGTGATGACGCCGGTGACGTCGGTGGTACGGAAATAGAACTGAGGACGATAGTTATTGAAGAAAGGGGTGTGACGGCCGCCCTCGTCCTTGGTCAGAACGTAGACCTGGCCACGGAACTTGGTGTGGGGATGAATGGAGCCGGGCTTCGCAACGACCTGGCCGCGCTCGATGTCGGTCTTGGCAATGCCGCGGAGCAGGCAGCCGATGTTATCGCCGGCCTCAGCGTAGTCCAGCATCTTGTGGAACATCTCGATACCGGTAGCCACGGACTGCTTCTTCTCGTCGGACAGGCCCACGATCTCGACAGGCTCGTTGAGCTTCAGGGTACCGCGCTCCACACGGCCGGTGGCCACGGTGCCGCGGCCGGAGATGGTGAACACGTCCTCGACGGGCATCAGGAAGGGCAGGTCATCGTTACGGGCGGGAGTGGGGATATAATCGTCGACAGCGTCCATGAGCTCCTTGATGCAGGCGTACTCGGGGGCGTTGGGATCGGTGGACTCGGACACCAGGGCGTTCAGAGCGGAGCCCTTGATGATGGGCAGATCGTCGCCGGGGAACTCGTACTTGCTCAGCAGCTCGCGGACTTCCATCTCCACCAGCTCCAGCAGCTCGGGATCGTCCAGCTGATCGCACTTGTTCAGGAACACCACGATGGCGGGCACGCCCACCTGACGGGCCAGCAGGATGTGCTCGCGGGTCTGGGCCATGGGGCCGTCGGAAGCGGCGATGACGAGGATAGCGCCGTCCATCTGAGCAGCGCCGGTGATCATGTTCTTGATATAGTCGGCGTGGCCCGGGCAGTCAACGTGAGCATAGTGAC
>JAQXNP010000148.1 GCA_029098065.1 Clostridiales bacterium
AGGGCGATCCGCTCGCCCCCCACCACCTCCAGATCCACGTGGGAGAACAGATTCCTCTCTCCAAAGGACATCCCCAGGTCCCTGGTAATCAGGACCTCGTCCCCCCGGAACTCCCGCTCGCCGAAGCCCATGGTGAGCTTCCGCTCCCTGGTGGGCCGGTCGATGGTCTGGAGCTTTTCCATGCGCTTTTCCATGGAGAAGGCCCGCTTGTAGAGCTTGTCATTGCCCAGGAAGGCCCACAGGCGCATCTTGTCGGCAGCCTCCTGGAGCTGGGCCGCCTTTGCCTGCTCTTTCTCGTACTGCCTCAGCTTTTCCTGATAACGGCGCTCCTTTTCCTCTACATAGAAGCTGTAGTTGCCGGAATAAAACTCCGCCCTGCCGCCCTGGATCTCCACACACCGCTGGACCACCTTGTCCAGAAACCACCGGTCGTGGGAAATGGCCAGCACGGTGCCCTTATAGTGGGAGAGGTACTCCTCCAGCCACTCGGTGGCGTGGAGGTCCAGATGGTTGGTGGGCTCGTCCAGCAGAAGGATCTCCGTGTCGTTCAAAATGAGCCGGGCCAGGTTGATCCGGGTCTTCTCCCCGCCGGAGAGCTCGTCAAACAGCTGCCCCCGCATGGCCGGGCCGATATCCAGGCCGTTGCAGACCTTGTTCAGCTTGATGTCAGTGTGATAGCCGCCCCCCGCCTCAAAGGCGGCGGCGAGGGTATCATAGCGGGCCAGGGCGGCCTTGTCTCCCTCCCCCATCTTCTCGGCCAGTCGGGCCATCTCCGCCTCCATGGCCCGCAGATGGTCAAAGGCGGTGTTCAGCACATCCTCCACCGTGTATCCGGCCGGATAGACGGGGATCTGGGAGATGAGCCCCACCCCTTTGCCGGGGGCGGTGCGGGCCTCTCCCTCGTCGGGCTCCAGTTCCCCGGTCAGAATGCGGAAGAGCGTGGTCTTGCCGGCACCGTTGCGGCCCAGCAGGCCCACACGCTCTCCCTGATCCACCTGAAAGGTGAGTCCGTCCAATATTTTCTTGCCCACCTCAAACTCTTTGGAGAGGTTGGTAACGGATATGTCGATCATGTCATGTGTTTCCTCTGTGTTGTGATGAAAACTCCCGGCGGGAGACGATCAGGCCTCTTCCGTGATCTGCTTGAGTTCATTGGTAATGGTCTCAAACGCCATTCCCCGGGAGGCCTTCACCAGAATGGTGGTGCCGGGGCGGGCCAGCTCCCGCAGAAGGGGCACAGCCTCCTCCTTGGTCTTGAAATAGTGGCACTCGGGCACGTCGGAGGAAGCGGCGGCGTCATAAATGTTCCTGGCCAGCTCCCCGATGGCCACCAGACAGTCCACATGGCTCCGGCCCAGGAATTCCCCCACGCCGGTATGGAGCACCCCGGCCAGAGGGCCCAATTCGAACATGTCCCCCAGCACGGCCACCTTGTAGTCCCCGGTGTAGCCGTCCAGCACCTCGATGGCCGCCCGCATGGACTGGGGGTTGGCGTTATAGCTGTCGTCCAGAATGGTGATGTTCTCCCGGCGGTTGAGAATATTCATCCGCATCTTGGTGGGGGCGAAATTCCGCACCCCGGCGGCGATCTCATCCAGGGTCATGCCAAAGTGCTCCCCCACCGCCGCCGCCATCAGAGTCGGGTAGACCATATGCTCTCCCAGGGCGGGAATGACCATCCGGCAGGAGCCGTTGGGCGTATTCACCCGGCAGGAGACCTGGCTGCGCCAGTCGCTCTCCAGCTCGCTGGAGCGGTAGTCCAGGCCCTCTCCCTGTCCGCAGAAGACCGCCTGCCGGGTCCCCCGCAGGGTGGAGAGCAGAGGGTCGTCCCCATTCAGTATGGTATAGGCCCCGGGCCTGGCGTGGTTGAAAATCTCGCATTTGGCCTCAAAGATCTTCTCTCTCGAACCGAAGTTCTCAATGTGGGAGTCCCCCACATTGGTGATGAGGACCACATCGGGCTGGGCGATGCCGGAGAGGTAATCCAGCTCTCCGGCATGGTTCATCCCCATCTCCAGAACGGCGATCTGGTGCTTTTTCTCCAGACGCAGGAGGGTCAGAGGCAGGCCGATGTCGTTATTCTTGTTTCCCTCGGTCTTGAGAACCTCGTACTTTTCCCGCAGTACGGCGGCCACCATGTCTTTCGTGGTGGTTTTCCCCACGCTGCCGGTGATGCCCACCACCGGGATGGAAAACCGGTTTTTATACCAGATTGCCAGATCCCGCAGGGCCTTGTGGGTGGAATCCACTTTAATGTAAAATTTGCCGGGCAGATAGCGCTCCCGCTCCCGCTGCGTCAGGCACCCGGCGGCTCCCGCCTCCAGCGCGGCATTGATGTAGGCGTGGCCGTCAAACCGCTCTCCCACCAGCGGAAGAAACAGAGAGCCCGGGGTAATGGTACGGCTGTCGGTCTCCACCTTGGAGACGGTGGTCTCCAGATCGCTGAATTCCCCCAGCAGGCGGCCGTTCACGGCCTCCAGAAGTTCCCGGATGGTCAGGGCTTCCATGTGGCTCTCTCCTTTCAAACTCTGCGCCGCTGGCGCAGGGAGCTGTCGATGATATGCTGACAGAGAGCGGGATAATCGATGCCGGCCGCCGCGGCCTCCTGAGGCATGAGGCTGGTGGGAGTCATACCCGGAAGGGTGTTGATCTCCAGGAACCAGGCCTTCCCCGTGTCATCCAGGATGAAGTCGGCTCTGGAATAGACCGAGAGCTCCAAAGTCCGGAAAACCGCCTCGGCGGCCCGGGCCACCTGCCCGGCTGCCTCTTCCGAAATAGGTGCGGGGCAGATCTCTTCCGCCGCCCCGGCCTGATACTTGTTTTCGTAGTCGTAAAAGCCCTCTTTGGGAATGATTTCAATCGCGGGCAGGGCCTTGCCGTCCAGGATGCCCACCTGGATCTCCCGGCCCTTCACATACCGCTCCAGCACACACCGGCCGCCGTATCGGAGCCCGTCTGTCAGAGCGGCGTGGAGCTGGGACTTGTCATAGGCGATGGACACCCCGATGGAGGAGCCCGAATCCACCGGCTTCACCACGCAGGGCACCGGAGTTTTGCTGGTGAGCCGGTCCACGTCCTTCTCCGTGTATTCGGCGAAGGACCACTCCGGCGTGTTCACCACACCGGCCACCAGCCGCTTGGTCAGATCCTTGTCCATGGCGATGGCGCTGCCCAGATACCCCGCTCCGGTGTATGGAATGTCCAACAGATCAAAGGCGGCCTGGACCCGTCCGTCCTCGCCGCACTGGCCATGGAGCGCCATGAACACGATGTCCGCCTCCCGGCACAGCTCCAGGACGCCGGGACCGAAATCCCCTTTCCCGTCCCATTGACGGCTGGAGCGCACCGCGTCCAGGTCGGGGGCGGTACGGTCCACTTTCCGCCACCGCTCCGGGAGCGGAGCTGTGTAGAGATCCTCCCCGGCCAGACCGGGGTAATCCTCCAGGCCAAAGTACATGTCCACCAGGGCGGCCTGGTGTCCCAGACCCCTCAGAGCCTCCGCGATCTTGGTGCCCGAGGAGAGAGAGACGTTGCGTTCCGGCGACACACCGCCGGCTAAAACCACGATCTTCAAAGGGAATACCCTCCTATACTCATAATGATACCATTTTATGCTTAATTTTATATTGTAGCACAACACAACGGCAAAGACAAGCTTGAGGCGGATCTCATATGATGAAAACAGTCTGAAATCTTTCCGCTTTCCTCCCGCCCCGGCAGTTCCCGCGGGGTTATCTCCGCGTTTTCCGGCAGTGATGCGGCATCGTCCTGTTTTTCCAAGGAAAATCTTGATTCTCCTCCATTTCTGTATTATAATAGGATTGTTCGTTATGGATCCCGGAAAAGGCAAACCCATCGCGGTTGCGAATCCCCGGACCCGGAGGTATCGAACATGGTAAAAGCGATCGTAGGCGCCAACTGGGGCGACGAGGGCAAGGGAAAAATCACCGATCTGATGGCGGAAAAGTCCGATGTGGTCATCCGCTTCCAGGGCGGGGCCAACGCCGGTCACACCATCATCTGTGACTATGGCCGGTTTGCCCTTCATCAGCTCCCCTCCGGCGTATTCTATCCCCACACCACCAATATCATCGGCACCGGCGTGGCTTTCGACATGGAGAAATTCTTTGTCGAGCTCAAACAGCTGGAGGACGGCGGTGTGCCCGCTCCCCACATTATGGTGGACCAGCGCACCCAGGTGCTGATGCCCTATCACGTCCTTCAGGATACCTATGAGGAGGAGCGGCTGGCCGGCAGTGCCTTCGGCTCCACCAAATCCGGTATTGCCCCCTTCTATTCTGACAAATACTCCAAGATCGGCATCCAGATCTCCGACCTGTTCGATGAAAAGCGGCTCATGGACCGGCTGGAACACGTATGCGAGCTGAAAAACGTGCTGTGGGTCAATCTCTATCATAAGGATCCCCTGAATCCCAAGGATCTTTTTGACGGGCTTATGGTCCAGCGGGACGCCATCGCTCCCTATGTGGGCGACACCGTGTCCTTTATCCACAGAGCGCTCAAGAACGGGAAAACCGTTCTGCTGGAGGGCCAGCTGGGTTCCATGAAAGATCCCGACCACGGCATCTATCCCTTTACCACCTCCTCCCACACCCTGGCCGGCTTCGGCACTGTGGGCGGCGGTGTGCCCCCCACGGCCATCCGGGACGTGCTGTGCGTCTCCAAGGCATATTCCTCCGCTGTGGGCGCCGGCGCCTTCGTCTCTGAGATTTTCGGGGAAGAGGCTGACGAGCTCCGCCGCCGGGGCGGCGACAAGGGCGAATTCGGCGCCACCACCGGCCGTCCCCGCCGGGTGGGCTGGTACGACGCCGTAGCCAGCCGCTACGGCTGCATGGTCCAGGGCGCGACCGAAGTGGCTCTCACCGCCATCGACTGCCTGGGCTATCTGGACGAGATCAAGGTCTGCGTGGGGTATGAGATCGACGGTCAGGTGACCCGGGACTTCCCTGTGTTCGCCGAGCTGAAAAAGGCCAAGCCGGTTTACGAGACCCTCCCCGGCTGGAAGTGCGACATCCGGGGCATCACCGATTTTGACAAACTGCCCAAGGAAGCGCAGGATTACGTGAAGTTTATTGAAAAGGAGCTGGAGGTGCCCATCAAGATCGTCTCCACCGGCCCCAAGCGTCACGAGATCATCGATCTGCACTGAGCAGAAAATCAGAAGCGGCGCGGGACGGTTGTTGCCCGGCGCGTTTATACCCGCGCCCGAAATTTTAATTTAAAAACCCGCCATTTACGGGGAAAAAGAAAACAAAACA
>JAQXNP010000149.1 GCA_029098065.1 Clostridiales bacterium
GTGTCCCAGGGACAGGAGGAGGGCACGATCCAGCTCTGGGAGTACGCCGGCGATGTGGAGACGGATCTGACCGCCGCCTGTCTGGAGGTGGCCACCGAAGATCCGCTGGGGGCCTATGCCGTGGACTACATCAAACATGAGTGTACCCGGGTGGTGTCCTATTATCAGGCCGAGGTCTCCATCCGCTATCGCCGGACGCTGGAGCAGATCCGGTCCGTGGTCAACGTCACCGGCAGCTCTGCCATCCGGGACCAGCTGCAGGAGGCACTGTCCGATTTCGCCTCCGAGGCGGTGCTCCGGGTGGCCTATTTTTCCGGGGACGCCGGTTCCATCACCGAGCTGGTGCGGCAGGCCTATTACGACACGCCGGCGGCCGCCCTGGGAATGCCGGAAGTGGAGGTGGCCCTCTATCCGGACAGCGGACGGGAGCGGGTGGTGGAGATTCTGCTGAGCTATGCCCGCCCGGCGGAAGAGCTGCAGGCCATGAGCCGGGAGCTGTCTGAGCGGACGCAGTCCCTCTCGGTCTCCTTCCGGGAGCTGGAGGGCCAGGCGGCATCGCTCCGCGCCGCCGCCGTGCTGAAGAATGCCGCTGTCTATGACGGGAACGGAGGCTCCGACACCTATGCCGCCCTGGTGGAGGGCCAGGCGGACAGCGAGGGAATGGCGCTGGCCTATGAACTCCTCTGCCAGCAGGCCGGCGTGGCCTGTGAGGTGGTGGAGGGAACTCTGGGCAGCCAGAGGTGGTTCTGGAACGCGGTGACCATCGGCACCGGAGAGCGGCTGTATCTGGACCCGGTGTACGGAAACGGCCTGCTCCGTGAGGGGGAGTATTTTACGAATAACGGATACCGGTGGGGAGACGAGCTGACCGGAACGGGAGAGAAGGCGTAAGGCCCTGACTGGCCCCAACATAAATTTCCCGGCGAAAAAGTGATATTTTCCCTTTACAATGCCCACAAACTGTGATATATTTTGAAAGCTGTCAACCGTCCGCCGGCTTAGAGATCGGGAAACAGCCCCGCTCCGCGGGGGAATTCACCCGCCCTTCTCTCAGCCCTTGGGACAGAAATCATGAAAGGTGGAATTTACCATGATCCGCAAGGACGAAAAAACGGCCGTCATCGAGGCCAACCGCACCCATCCCACGGACACCGGCTCTCCCGAGGTCCAGATCGCCATCCTCACCGCCCGCATCAATGAGCTCACGGAGCATCTGCGGGTGCACACCCACGACAATCACTCCCGGCGCGGCCTGTACAAGATGATCGGTAAGCGCCGCAAGATGCTGGATTACCTGGCGGAGAAAGACGTGGAGCGTTACCGCGCCATCATTGCCAAGCTGGGCATCCGTAAGTAAGAACACCTGATAAGGGTGGCGCGGCTTTCCGCGCCACCCTTTTCCCCATTCTATGGCACCGTAAGATCACGCCCCGTCCGGCCGCTCATTTAGCAGTTGAATTTGGCCCCCGCTCCGGAGAGAGCCGAATTCAAGTGCTAAAGAGAGCCTGGCGGGGAACTACGAAGGAGGATTCCACATGTCAACCATCATCACCCATAAGCAGTTCCCCAACCGCAAGGTCTACGAGATGGATCTGTGCGGCCGTCCCCTGTCCATCGAGGTGGGCAAGGTGGCCGAACTGGCCAACGCGTCCGCCATGGTCCGCTACGGCGACACCACTGTCATGGTGGCCGTCACCGCCGCCCCCCGTCCCCGGGACGGCGTGGACTTCTTTCCCCTGAGCGTGGACTTTGAGGAGAAGCTGTACGCCGTGGGCCGCATCCCCGGCTCCTTCCTCCGCCGGGAGGGCCAGCCCTCTCTGCCCGCCGTGCTGGCCTCCCGGGTCATCGACCGGTCCATCCGGCCCCTGTTTCCCTACGACTTCCGCAATGACGTAGTAGTCACCTGCACCGTCATGAGCCTGGACCGGGACTGCTCGCCCGAGGTCACCGCCATGATCGGCACCTCCGCCTGTCTGGCCATCTCCAATATCCCCTGGGCGGGTCCCATCGGCTGCGTGGAGGCCGGCTATGTGGACGGCCGGATCGTGCTGAACCCCAACCAGGACCAGCGGCATGAGTCCCGGCTGGACCTGACCGTGGCCGCCACCGCCAAGAAGGTCATCATGATCGAGGCCGGGGCCAAGGAGATCCCCGACGACATCATGTATGACGCCATTGTCAAGGCTCACGAGGAGATTCAGAAGCAGGTGGAGCTCATCAACCGGATGGTCGCCGAGATCGGCCGGGAGAAGATGACCTACGACCACGCCGCCTTTGATCAGGAGCTCTTTGACGACATCGTGGCCAACTTCATGGACGAGGCCAAGGCCGCTATGGATACCGATGACAAGAACGTCCGGGAAGAGCGCTGGAACGCCATGATTGAGAAGTGGCATGAGAAGTATCTGGACAGCCATCCCGACATGGACCAGTACCTGGAGGAGATCACCTACAAATTCCAGAAGAAGATCGTCAAGCAGTGGCTGCTGGAGGGCCACCGGGTGGACGGCCGCCAGAGCAACGAGATCCGGCCTCTGGCCGCCGAGGTGGGCGTCCTGCCCCGGGTCCACGGCTCCGGCCTCTTCACCCGCGGCCAGACTCAGGTGCTCTCCGTCTGCACCCTGAACACCCGCTCCGCCTGCCAGAAGCTGGACACCATCTGGGAGGAGTCGGAAAAGCGGTATATGCATCACTACAACTTCCCCGCCTACTCCACCGGCGAGGCCCGGGGCGCCCGCTCCGTCAACCGCCGGGAGAAGGGCCACGGCGCTCTGGCCGAGCGGG
>JAQXNP010000150.1 GCA_029098065.1 Clostridiales bacterium
CCCTGGATGGGGTCCACCTTATCCAGCTGATCGCTGACCGGGCGGCTCACCGCTTCGCAGTCATCGATGGATACCCCGCCGGGTTTGTCAATATAGAGGCGGAGGTACCACACCCCGGCTTCCTTTACATACTCCACGTCCCAAAGGGTACAGCCGTTGGCCTCCACGATGGGCTGGGCCAGGGCCTGGACCACATCAGTCACCTTAGCCATAGGCGGGAAAATCCTCCTTCCAGCAAATGAGAGTGAGGAACCAACCTCACTCTCACCATACTACCATTACGTTCATTTGAAGTATACCACGAAACCGCTGCCAATGCAAGATTTTTCCCTCAAAAGAAGGATAGTACAGAGAAAAAGTTCACTCCGATGCGGGAATCAGCCCATCTGACAGGGCCGAATTATTTGTAATAAAAAGTAACATGATTTAAATTATTGTGACATTCGACAAAAAAGGAGATGCTTTATTATATAATTTATCATATTGACATGAATTATATCATATTGTAAAATTATTTACGCAAGGTAAGGAAAAGACACAAGCAAAACCGAAAAACTGATCAAAGACAAGGAGATGCAGCAATATGGAAGAGCGTAATTTCCAGACCGCCGAAAATTTTCGTATCAAGGTGGTAGAGCCCATCAAGAAGACCACCCGGGCTTATCGTACCCAGGCTCTGAAGGACGCGCAGTATAACGCGTTCCGGCTGAAGGCCGAGGATGTGTATGTGGACTGCCTGACCGACTCCGGCACCACCGCCATGAGCACCGAGCAGTGGTCCGCCATGATGCTGGGTGACGAGAGCTACGCCGGCGCCAAGAGCTTCTACAAGCTGGAAGCCTCCGCCCAGGAAGTGTTCGGCATGCCCTATGTCCAGCCCACCCACCAGGGCCGCGGCGCCGATTTCATCATGGCCCAGTACTACGCCAAGCCCGGCAAGTACGCCATCGGCAACATGCATTTCGACACCTTCCACGGCAACGCTGAGATCCTGGGCGCCATCCCCGTGGACTGCGTCATCGACTCCGGCCTGGACGCCGCCAGCCCCGCGGAGGACTTCAAGGGCAACATCGACCTGAACAAGGTCCAGAAGATCCTGGATGAGCACGGTGAGGACTCCATCTCCGTCATCATCATCACTGTGACCTGCAACAACAACGGCGGCCAGCCCGTCTCCATGGCCAACATCCGTGCCGTCAGCGAGTTCGCCAAGGCCCACAACATCCCCGTAGTCATCGACAGCGCCCGTCTGGCGGAGAACGCCTGGTTCATCAAGCACCGCGAGCCCGGCTATGAGAACAAGGACATCAAGGAGATCACCCGCGAGATGTTCTCCTATGCCGAGACCGCTACCATGAGCTCCAAGAAGGACGGCCTGGTCAACATCGGCGGTCTGATCGTCACCCGCAACCACGACTTCTACCTCTACTCCAACGTTCAGGCCATTGTCCATGAGGGCTTTATCACTTACGGCGGTCAGTCCGGCCGTGACATGGAGGCCCTGGCTGTGGGCCTGCGGGAGGCGACTACCGACGAGTATCTGGATACCCGTATCGCTCAGGTCAAATATCTGGGCGACCGGCTGAGAGAGAAGGGGATTCCCATTGTCGAACCCGCCGGTGGTCACGGCATCTATGTGGACGCCCGGCGCTTCTTCCCCCAGATCCCGCAGTACGAGTTCCCCGCCCAGCGGCTGGTGGTGGCCCTCTATGAAGAGGCCGGCATCCGCGCGGTGGAGATGGGCGCCTGCGCGTTCGGCAGCAAGGATGCCGAGGGCAATCCCGTCTGGCCCGCCCTGGAACTGATGCGCATCTCTGTCTCCCGCCGGGTCTACACCAACAACCATCTGGACTGCATCGCCAACGCCCTGGAGTACATCTATCAGAACCGCGACCAGTACAAGGGCTTGAAGATGGTCTATGAAGGCCCCATCACCGCTCTGCGTCACTTCACCGCCGGTTTCGAGCTGCTGTAATTTCCAAAAGGTCCGCGCCGACCAAAGCCGGCGCGGACCGCCCCAATCAGAGAAGAACAAGAGGGAAAACAAACAAGGAGACCTTTCCCGGCCGGAACAAAGAACGATTCGCTTTGTTTGGATGAGCCTTTCCCCTAGTCCCTGGTCTGCTCATCGAACGGCTCGGCACAAAAAAGCCGCCGGAAAGCTGGCACTTTCCGGCGGAAACGGGCAGACGCCCATCCCCCGAGGGGGATAGGCATCCAAAAGCCGCAAAAAACATGATATGCCCGATTCTTCCGCTTGTCAAGCGGAAAATGTGCGGGGCGGCAGAGATACTCTGCCGGCACAAAAGTTGTCTTGTTCTCGAACAAGGTCTCCGGGATCCTTGGATTCAAGGATAGGAGGGACTTATATGGAAAAGCCTGAAAGCACCCTGACAACCCCGCAGCGTGAGCAATTCGGCAGCCGCATCGCCTTTGTACTGGCCTCCATGGGCGGCGCCATCGGTCTCGGAAACGTGTGGAAATTCCCCTACATGGTGGGTAAATACGGCGGCGCCGCCTTCATCGTGATCTATCTGATTGCGCTGTTCATCATCGGCGCCCCCATTCTGATGACGGAATTTGCCATCGGGCGGAAGACCGGAACCAGCTATACCAGCGCTCTGAAAATCCTGCGTCCCGGAACCAAATGGCATTACGTGGGCATTATCGGCGTCATCGCCCTGGTGCTGACTCTCGGCTTCTACGGCGGCATCGCCGGCTGGACGGTGGCCTATCTCTTCAAGTCGGTCACCGGAACCTTTGCCGGTATGACTGCCGACCAGGTCGGCGGTGTATTCGGCACCTTTATCAGTGATCCTGTCCAGGTCATCCTGTGGCTGGCTATTATGCTCGGCATCACGACATTCGTGGTTATGAAGGGCGTCAAGGGCGGCATCGAGAAGGTGTGCAACGTCCTTCTCCCGGTGCTGTTTATTATGATCGTGGCGCTGGCCATTCGTTCGGTCATGCTCCCCGGCGCGGAGGCGGGCCTGGAGTTTTATCTGAAGCCCGATTTCTCCCGCATCACCGGCGAAGTGGTTGTGGCCGCTGTCAGCCAGGCGTTCTTCACCTTGGGTGTCGGATGCGGCAACCTGGTGGTTTACGGAAGCTATCTGGATAAGAAAAAGACCATCGGCAGCTCCACCATCATGGTGGCCGTGGGTGATACCCTGGCCGCTGTACTCTTCGGCTTCATTATTTTCCCGGCCTGCGCCGCTTACGGCATTGAGGGCAGCATGGGCCCCCCGCTGGTCTTCATCACCCTGCCCACCATCTTTGCTCAGATGAAGGGCGGCACCATTTTCGCAACGGTATTTTTCCTGCTCCTCTTCTTTGCCTGCCTGACCTCCACGATCTGCATCATGGAAGCTATTGTGGGCTACGTGGTGGATGAGTGGAAGGTGGAACGCAAGAAGGCCACCATCAGCGTGGCAATCGTGGAGTTCGCCGTGGGCATCCTGATGATGCTCTCCTTCGGCGTCCTGTCCGGCGTGAGCATCTTCGGCCGGTCCATCTTCGACTTCACCAACGACGTGCTGGTCTCCGCCATCCTGCTGCCTCTGGGCGGCCTGCTGATGGTCCTGCTGGTGGGCTGGGTCCTCAAGCCCAAGTCCATGCTGGACGAGATCAACATCGGCGATGGCGCCAAGTTCAACAAGTATTACACCGTCACCATCAAGTATATCGCCCCCATCGCGATCATCGCCATGTTTGTCCAGCTGGTGGCCAACCTGCTGGCGGCATAAATGAGCCCCGCGCACCATCTCTTTTCAGCCCGGTCCGTACTCTGCTGCGGGCCGGGCCTTTTCTATCCCGGCATTCCCTGGACTTTTCCGGAACTTTGCATTATAATAAAAATAATAATTTAGACTGTCCGTCAGCCGTAGAATAGGGGAGAAAGAAAGCATATGCCGGAAGATATCAGCCGTTACCTGCCTGTGACTAAGTTTATCGCCGAGATAATGGGCCCGGATACGGAGGTCATCCTTTACAGCGTCAGCGACCGATGCGTTTATCACGTGATCAATCCCATGGATGATGAGATGGTGGTGGGCAGCGAGATGCGCGCTCTGGAGCGAAGCTTTCTGGAAAACCGCCTCTACGAGCGGGAGGACTTTGTGGTCAACTACCGGGCGCTCTCCAAACGCAAGAACAAGCTGAAGTCCGCCACCCTGTTCCTCAGGGGGGATGACCGCCTCCCCATCGCCATGCTGACGGTGAACGCCAATGTGGACAGATTGGTGGAGCTGAGGGATATGCTGAACGAGATGGTCTCCGGGCACCACCCCTATGACGATCGGGAGGGCACTTCCTTTTACAACAGCTTCGACGTCTCGGTGGAGGGAATTGTCTCCACCACCATCCAGAAGGAACTGGACAAATACAAGATCCCGCCCGACCGGCTGTCCCAGCAGGAAAAGCTGGAAATCGTCCGGAATCTGGACCAGCAGGGCATCTTCCTGGTCAAGGGGGCGATCGCCGAGCTGGCGGGCGTGCTCCGTACCACAGAGACCACCATCTACCGCTATCTCAACAAGCTGTCCAGTGAAAAATAGGAGTATGGAATCAAAACCGCCCCTCCGCCGGGACAATTCCCGGCGGAGGGGCGGTCTTTTTGTGTCTGTTCGCTCAGTCGATCTGGCCCATGGCCTTGGCGGCCTCGATGGCCTTCTCCTGCACGGCGGGAGGCGCGTCCTCATAGCGGACGAAGTGGAAGGTGAAGGAGCCCCGGCCCTGAGTCATGGAGCGCAGGTCGATGGCATAGCGGCCCATCTCGGCCATGGGCACCTCGGCGCTGACCACCTGGTTGCCTTCGCCATCGGGATCCATGCCCATCACGCGGCCCCGGCGCTTGTTCAGATCGCCGATGACATCGCCCATGTAGCTGTCGGGGATGGTGACCTTCAGCTCGCCAATGGGCTCCAGCAGAACGGGAGAGGCCTGGGGCATACCAGCCTTGTAGGCCAGCTGCACGGCGGTCTTGAAGGCCATCTCGGAGGAGTCCACGGGATGATAGGAGCCGTCATACAGAGTGGCCTTCAGATAGACCACGGGGTAGCCGGCCAGCACGCCGTGAAGGACTGCTTCCTTCATGCCCTTTTCCACGGCGGGGAAGTAGTTCTTGGGCACCGAGCCGCCCACAACCTCCTCGCAGAACTGGAGCTCTTCGGTGTCGCCCGGCTCAAAGCGCATCCACACGTCGCCGAACTGGCCGTGGCCGCCGGTCTGCTTCTTGTGACGGCCCTGGACCTCTACCTTTTTGCTGATCTTCTCGCGGTAGGCCACCCGGGGCTCGGACAGCTCGGCCTCCACGCCGAAGCGGCTCTTCAGCCGGGAGAGAATGACGTCCATCTGCATGTCGCCGGTACCGGAGACCA